>JAAYGH010000327.1 GCA_012727825.1 Trueperella sp. | reverse complement strand
GTCTTTGGCGGCATTGTGCCGGTAGTGGCTTATCGGTCGCTCTTAGCGGGTCGCAGAGGGTGGATACTTGGTGGTCTTATCGGCTTTTCCTTGATCGGTGGCACAGTCGTGGCCGCAGTGCTCCAGTTTGTGTTTGGGAGCATCGAGCACTCGTTCTGGCCGGTTGCCGGAGCTGTTGCGCTGGGCATTGCGGCGCTGGCGCTACCGCTCGCGGGCCTGAATGAGTTCTTCGGTAGCAAGGGTTTCACGATCGGCGCGATGGCGATGATGTTTCTGGGCAACCCATTCGCGGGAATTGCCACGGGAGCCACATGGCTGCCGCCTGGGGTTGCGGTGATGGGTCAGGTTTTGCCTCCTGGTGCGGCTGGAACCTTGGTGCGTTCAGTGGCTTATTTTGGCGGCGTCGGAGGGGAGGTGGCTGCGCTGACTCTTGGGGTCTGGCTGCTTGTAGGGTTGACACTCTGGTTTCTTGCGCCGCGCATGTCTCACGCTGCGCAGCACTCCCGAGCGGTTTCCTAATCCCGAGCACTAGGTGCCGTGAGGCGGAAACCCATTGTGCAACAACAACGCAAGACGTGAGTGTGCACGAAATCGCATAGATTTAACAAATTTCGAATGCAACACCCATGCTTCAGATTCAGCACGAACGTATCAGTCGCCGCCCACCAGCAAGCTACACGAATGTTTCTAGACCCGACTCACAGTGAGCGGTGGTTGAACTCGAGTGATCTGCAAATCGACATCGATTTCGGTGACCTTCGCCCTTATGCGCCGCTCGCCGAACCAGCTGCTGCTCTCGATCTCGAGCATCGCGAAGCCTCGCGCACCCGTTTCATCCTCACGTCGCGCGTGCGCTCCTCCGGGGTAGACGATGAGGGGGTCGTCGTTCCTGCACCGAGGGAGTCAGGGCAAAGGTAGGAATAGTATTACAATGGTTACATGGTAAAGGTAAGTGCTCCTGATGGGCGTTGGATTAGCACGGCGCGGCTCGGCCCGAAGTCACAGATCGTGATCCCTAAAGAGGTTCGGGAGATGTTTGGCCTTGGCCCGGGCGACACGCTGCTCCTCATGGCTGACCGGGAACGTGGCATTGCACTTGTTGATCCTGCGGTCTACGCAGGCGTGATGAACGAGGTCCTTGGTGTCGACCATCGAGCAGACGGAGGCCCCGAATGAGTTGGGTACAGCCAGTACTGATCAACCTTGGGATTGCGCTTGTTGTTGGGTTGATCGTCAACTTCGGCCTGCGTGCTCTCATCCCTTACTTGACGAGAAAGGGCTACTTCCGAAGGCCCGGTAGTAAACAGACGCGCTCATCCGCACCATTGCTCATTCGAGAAGCACACGTCATCGTCGGTGATGGCGGCGTTCTCAACGACGTCGATATTCTTATCGAACAAGGAAACATCACTCGAGTCGAATCCTCGCGCATTGACGCTCCTGGTGCCCGAGTGATTGAGGCACGCGGTAAGACTGTTATGCCCGGCCTGATCGACGCACACTGTCACCTCGACTTTCTCGGCGCACGAAGCGGATTCAGCGCGCGCATGCAGACACGCTTCGGTCTCAGCGAGCCAATCAATGAGCTTCTCCGATTCGGAATTACCAGCATCCGCACGATGTGTGAACCACCAAAGCACGTACTCGGCCTTCGAAAACGAACCCGAACTGGAAATCGCGTTGGCCCGACCATGGTCGTTGCTGGCCCTGCGTTCACAGCACCCGGAGGGCACCCGCAGGTAACTGTCTGCCGCGACAATGCTTGGCTGGGCAGAAAAATGGTTTACACGCCGACCACCGATGCGGAGGCGCGCACCATGGTTCGAGCGTTGAAGTCACAGGGTGTTGACCTGATCAAGATCGTCTATCAGGGCGGTATCTATGCGGAGTTTGGCGAGGCCATCAACAAGCTGCCCGAGAATGTCGCGCTCGCAATCATTGACGAAGCCCACAAGCAAGGTCTTCCGGTTGGCGCGCATACACACTACGCCGCCGATGTCGCATTCCTCGTCGAGGCCGGTGTCGACAGCATTGAACATGGCGTGCTCGAGGAAGAAGCTCCGCCAGAACTCCTCCGCGCCTGGGCAGAGAAGCACACCGTTTTTATCCCAACACTGTCTATTACCGAATTTGTCAGCAACGCGGACCAGCAGCCCTACCTGCCCCAAGCCAGCCGCAATCTGGGGCGCGCGGTTGAAGCTGGCGTGCGCATCGCTGCTGGAACAGACAGCATGGTTGGCGCGATGCCAGCCGACTCCCTTCACCAGGAACTCCAACTCATGGTGGCCGCGGGCGTCACCCCAGCACAGGCAATCCAGGCGGCAACGGGCAACGCCGCAGAAGTGTTGCGCCTACACGACCGTGGCCTCATCAAAACCGGCATGGCAGCCGACCTTGTGCTGCTGAACTCCGACCCGCTTGAGGGCATCGAGAGCGTCTCCGATATCGCCCTCGTGGTTCAAAACGGGCAGATCGTTCACGAAACTCAACCAGCCACACCGGTCGCACTCTCCGACTATGCCGCACGAGCGGGTGGGATCGAACGATTCACCGACAACACGAGAGCTTGGTTCTCGCAAGCGGTCGAGGTCACAGTTGACGCGAGCACCTTTGAGTCCGATGGGATCCGCACGATCACATACACCGACCCCGAAAGCCAGCAGGTTCTTCGCGCCGAGACACTTCGTTCCGATACACAACTGCGCACCCTCGAATGGGCTTGCGCGATTCCTAACCAGAACACCGACCTGCGGGCCATTGCCCACGGCGGACGCATCTCGCTCTCTGGCACGCTCAACGGCAGAACCGTTTCACGAGGGTACGCGAATGGTGGCACGCCTTGGATGCAAGGACTCATGTTTGACGCGTCAACTTTCATCACATCTCAGATGGAATCATTGGTGGTCACCTCAATCGGTTCGTCCGGACGTGGCGCGCTGATGGCAGCGGCGTTCGAACTCACGAAAGATCGTCGCCAGACCCAACCGGGCAAGACCCAGGCCACCCTCGTGCTCCCAAAATGGCGCGCATTCTGGAATGCGAAAATAATCTACGACGCCGAGACAGGATCACTTATCGGGTACAAACCCATGGGCAAGGGTGAGATGCGCAAGGTGCCTTAAGCCTGAATCACTGGGTGTGCACAGCGCACCCCAGATCGAGTAATCGAACGTTCCCAAGGTGCCGCCGTGTGCTTCGCGCACGAATCACGCGCTTCTGACACGATCGCAATCATGCTTTGGCGACTCGCAGCAGGCCTACAGAAAATAGCCCCTGACCTAAGTGTGAAAACACCTGGTCAGGGGCTATTTTGTTCGCGTGCGCGAGGGGGGACTTGAACCCCCACACCCTAATACGAGTACTAGCACCTCAAGCTAGCGCGTCTGCCATTTCCGCCACTCGCGCGTGGTCCC
>JAAYGH010000006.1 GCA_012727825.1 Trueperella sp. | reverse complement strand
CGTTCGCCTATCCGCGTTTCAAACGGTCCTTCGCGGCCTCGTTTTTCCAAATCTTGGGCTTGTGGCTCAGGAAGCCCCCGGTATCGATTTAAATATTCGGGAAGCCGACGGCGACGACGCGTTGGCCGCCTTGCGACGAGGCACGACAGATATCGCAGTGCTCGAGTTCGATTCGGAGATTCCGCGCGGGCCTCGTGGAGTGAAGGTGCTGCCACTTTTGGAGGAGCCGTGGTACGCCGTCTACCCCTCGAAGCTGGCAACGCCTCTGGACCCCCGTGAGTTGGCCGAAACCACGTGGCTCGGCGTCGATTCAGACACGGCTGGATACCGCGCGACCGCACGCCTGTCCGAGCTGTGGGGATTTACGCCGTCCACCACCTATGAGTACAGCGACTTCGATGTGGCTCTGCATATGGTGGCAGCCGGTCTTGGAACGACTGTGATTCCGGAACTCGGGCTGTACGAGATGCCCGACGGCGTGGAGGCGCGCGTGCTCCCTGGTCTTGGCACGCGACGCCTCGTGCTGTGTGTGGCAGCAGCACAGTCGAGGCAGTCCGACGCCGTGGACCTCGCGTGCAAGGTCCTACGACAAATCGCGCTGGCGCACACGGAGCAAGAAGAGTCGTCGGCGACAATGCCCCCTCAGGCGATGGGAGTGGCAAACGAGTAGGGCTGGGGCAGGCACCCGAGCCACCTCGGGCCCGATTGTGAAAAGGTGGCCACACGCGAGGACTCACAGCAAGACGCGAGGGGAAATTCCCCTCGCGTCTGACCAACAGTCCTCGTATTTGCCCTTACTCAGACTCAGGATTGGTGAGGCGATCCCGGTTCTTCAGCACCTCGATGGCGAGCTGAAGCGCGATCTCGAGGGAGTCTTCATCGAGCCCGAAACGTGGATTGTGGTGGCCGGCGTCGAAGCCCTTGTCAGGGTTTCCTGCACCTACAAACACGTACGTTGCCGGCGCCACGCGGGAGAATTCGGCGAAGTCCTCGCCACCGAGCATCGCTGGTTCGGACACGACCTTGCCGGGATAGCGCTCCTGGGCGAGCTCGCGCACAATCGCGGTGCGCTCCGGATCGTTCCACACCATGGGGTAGCCCACGAGGTAATCGAGCTCGACGCTCATGCCCGGGTTTGCCCGCTCAGCAGCGGCGACGAGGTCGGCCATGACCTCCTGAACCTTCGCCTGGACGTCGTCGTTATGCGTGCGCACAACGCCACCGATCTTGGCGACGGGCGGGATGACGTTGAGGGCGCCAGCGCTGCCGGCCTCCATGAACGTCGTCGTGACGACGGCGGGCTCGAGCCCGTTGACGCGAACCGACGCGATGCTCATGAGCTGGAGCGTCATATTCGCGGCCGCGACCGTGGGCGAGACGGAATCCTCGGGCGTGGAGGCGTGTGCTCCCTTGCCGGTGAACGTCATTTCCCACAGATCGGAGTTGGCGGACGCGGCGCCTTCCTTGATATCGATCTGGCCGATCGGGAGGGTCGACCACAGATGGAAGCCGTAGATGTAGTCGTAATCGTCGAACAGGCCGGTCGTCACCATTTCCTTCGCGCCGCCGGGAGGAGTCTCCTCGGCGTGCTGGAAGATACCCACGATCGTGCCGGTCATATCATCGAGGTTGTCCTCAACCCATGCCATAGCAGACAGGATGACGGCCATGTGCCCATCGTGGCCACACCCGTGCATGCGGTTCTCGTTCTTCGAGGCGAAGTCAAGATCGGGGCGATCCTCGCTCATGATGAGGCCGTCAATATCCGTGCGCAGGCCAACCTTCGGGCCGGGGCGTCCCGTGTCAAAGACGGCGAGAAGGGAGGTGGGGGTGGGATTCGAGAGCTCGGCACTCGGCGCGCGCTCCGTCAGAACCTCGCGCAGGTATTTCACGGTCTCGTGCTCGTCGAACGACGCCTCCGGATACATGTGGAGGTGGCGGCGCCACGCAATCATGTCGTCAACGTATGCGGATGTATCACTCATGAGGTATCCCCTTCTGCTGGCTTACTTTCGATGGTAGGCGCTCGCGGTGAGTCTCGCCGGTCTTTTGTGGCGGTCGGGGCCGGGCGGTCCCGGGCATAAAAAGTGCGGTGGCGCCGGGCAGCTGTTACGCCGAGCCGGGGCCACCGCACTCTAGTTAGAGCAAGATCGGGCCACCTGGTCCCACCGGGATGCCGATGAGGAACCAGACAATCATCATGAGTGTCCAGACGACGCCGAGCGCTATTGAGTACGGCAACAGCGTTGCAATAAACGTTCCGATTCCGATCTTCCTCACGTAGCGCTGTGCCACTGCAAGGACGAGTGCAAAGTACGGGAACATCGGTGTAATCGGGTTCGTGATGCCATCGCCGATACGGTAGATCATCTGCGTGAACGCCGGATGGTAGTCGAGCAGCATCATCATCGGCACGAAGATCGGGGCGAGGATCGCCCACTTGGCCGAGGCCGAGCCGATGAAGATGTTGACGAATCCCGACAGGACGATGATGCCGATAATGAGCACCACGCCGTGCTGACCCTCGAGCAGGTTCGCTCCGTGGATCGCGAGGATCGCGCCCATGTTCGACGCCGTGATGTAGGCAAGCATCTGCGAAGCGAAGAACACGATGACGATGAACGAGGCCATCTGAGCCATCGACTCGGTCATCATGCGGGTCGCATCAGAGGACTTCTTAATCGTGCCAGCCTTGATGCCGTAGACCAGACCGGGAACGAAGAAAAAGATCGCGAGCAGAAGGCCAATGCCGCTCATCAGCGGGGAGGACGTCGTGATCGAACCGGTCTCCGCGTTGCGCAGGAACGAGTTCTCGGGGATCAGCGCAACGACAAGCAGCACGACCATGACGAGGATCGACACGAACGCCCAGCGGTTGGCCGAGCGCTGATGATCGGTGATTTCAATCTCGGTGGAGCCGACGTCGTCGCCCTCGGACGGGTCATAGACGCCAAGGCGCGGGATCGTCACCTTCGCCGTGATGAACCACAGGACGGGCAACAGCACGAACACCGACGCCGCAATGAAGTACCAGTTCATCGCCACGTTGGTTTCGATGGTGGGGTCGATCAGCTCTGCGGCCGGCTGCGTGAAGCCTTGGACCAGAGCGTCCGACATGCCAAGCATGAGGTTTGCGGCGAAGCCGCCGGTGGCCGAGGCATAACCCAGCGCGATACCCGCGACCGGATGCCACCCCATCTTCAAGAAGAGCATGGCGGCCAGCGGTGGCAAGACGATCGGGGCGGCGTCGCCCGCGATGTTGCCCAGCATGCCGAGGAATGCGATCGAGGGGATGATGAGAACCTTGGGGGCCGACGTCGCCGCATTTTGCAGGGCGACCTCGAACCAGCCCGAGCGCTCCGCCACGCCGATGCCGAGCATGACGATCAAGACCATACCCAGAGGCGGGAAGGCGCCGAAGTTCGAGACCGAATCGCCAATGACGATGCGCATACCATCCGTGCTGAGGAGGTTAACGGCGGTCAGCGTTTCCCCGGTGCCGGGGTGAACCGCGCTCCAGTTCGCCAAGCCAGCAACAGCCGACAGGACGAGAACGCTCATACTGAGTAGGAAGAAAATAACAATAGGATCAGGAAGCTTGTTTCCCGACCACTCAACGACGTTCAGGAAGCGGTCGAGAAGACCCTTCTTTTTGACGTCTTGGGATGATTTTTCGCTCATTGAGAGCCTCCTAGTGCTAAGAGTTCCTCCGATGCTAAGGGACTTTCGGCGCAGAGACGAATTCTCCCAGACTCAGGACATTTTGCCCTTGAGGACTTTTCGGCCGGTGTGCCACGGCGGCGGAACTGGTGAGGTGAGTGGATCGAAGAATTGACGAACATTGAGGCTGATCGTGACGAGCGTGGCGCCAATCGTTGCTATAGCAACGATTGCCTCTGCCTCTGCCACGCTTTCATTGAATGTGCGCAAAGTCGCGTGTCCGAACTATGGCCACCAACTCCACGAAATTCCATCGACGTGGGCGCCGGGTCGGAGAAAGGAGGCGTGAGAATATGTGCAGCGCTCTTGCCCCGAGTTCCAATGCTAGCTTTATGGGACGTGGCTAAATTTGTACCGGCAATGAGGCGCGTTCGCCGATGCGCTGGCTTTGGTTAATCCCGCCACAGACACACGTAGACCTTTGACCTCACGAAGGCCCCATGACTACACTTGAAATCCGTTGTGCATGACGCTTATTCCCACTCGTTATGGCGCGGCGATTAAGATTTGACCATAGGCATATAGCGGATAAGCCATTCCGCTAGCCAAACTTTAGAAGCAAAGGTTACGCAAGTGCGCACTTTTATACCGAAGGCTGGAGACATCGAGACCAAGTGGTATGTCATTGACGCCACCGATGTTGTCCTTGGCCGACTGGCAGCTCAGGTTGCCCCTCTGCTACGTGGGAAGCATAAGCCGACCTTCACGCCGAATTTGGATTGTGGCGATCACGTCATCATCGTCAACGCGGACAAGGTTGCACTGACCGGCATGAAGCACGAGCAGAAGATGGCTTACCGCCACTCCGGATTCCCGGGTGGGCTCAAGGCCACGTCCTATGCTGAACTCCTTGAGGAGAATCCCGAGCGCGCCGTCTACAAGGCTGTCGCCGGCATGATCCCGAAGACCACTCTAGGACGTCAGCAGTTGACCAAGCTCAAGATCTACCGTGGAGCTGAGCACCCGCATACCGCTCAGCAGCCTGAGGTCTACGAACTCAAGCAGCCAGTCAAGTAATCCCTGGCCAAAATTTTTAATGAAGGAGAACCGTGGCAGAGACCACCGTCGAAACTGAAGAGCTCGAAGATGTGAGCTCGTACACTACTGAGACTGTCGAGGAGCAAGACGGCCAGGGCACGTCCCTGACCGCTCCCGGCGCAGGCCTCGGTCGCCGCAAGGAAGCAACTGCTCGCGTCCGACTCGTCCCAGGCTCCGGCCAGTGGACCATCAACGGTCGTGAGCTTGAAGACTACTTCCCGAACAAGCTTCACCAGCAGCTTGTCAACGATCCGTTTACGCTTCTCGACCTCAAGGGTCGCTTCGATGTCATCGCTCTCATCAGCGGTGGCGGTACCTCCGGCCAAGCCGGCGCGCTCCGCCTTGGCATCTCGCGCGCACTTAACGAGATCGATCGTGAGTCGAACCGCGCAGCTTTGAAGAAGGCCGGCTTCCTGACCCGCGATGCTCGTGCAGTCGAGCGCAAGAAGGCAGGACTTAAGAAGGCCCGTAAGGCTTCGCAGTTCTCGAAGCGCTAAGCACAAACTTTACGAAGTTATAACGACGGCCCCGAATCTTTTGGTTCGGGGCCGTCGTTGTTTTTGGTTCACGCGCAGTGGGTTGGTGTTCATCCCCGTCGCGCGAGGTTTGGCCGCAAACGGTAGGGGTCTTGGTTAGACGCGAGAGGTAGTTCCCCTCGCATTTGACTGGAACCCCTCGCGTGTGGGGTGTGTGGTGGGCGTGTGCGGTGGAACCCCTCGCGGGTGGGCTGCGCGGGCTGGTGTTCACCCTCACACGAGGTTTGCTCACAAACGGTAGGGGTCTTGGTTAGATGCGAGAGGTAGTTCCCCTCGCATTTGACTGGAACCCCTCGCATTTGGGTACGTGGG
>JAAYGH010000326.1 GCA_012727825.1 Trueperella sp. | reverse complement strand
CTATATCACTGGGAGGCTCCTATGTCTGCACGGAAGCGCACTATCGGAATTATCGCAGCAATCGCGATCGCCGTCGGGATCGTCACCGCATTCGCGCTGAGCGGCAACGGTTTTCGGGATACTGATTCGAGGGGAACAGGCGGCGCTGGCAGCTCAGAGTCGAACGACGATTGGTCGGGTCCCGATCCGGTGGCGTCGGCTATGTCGCCGGCGCATGCAGTTGTTGACCACACATCCGCACAGTTCGCCGCACTTGGAGTTAGCCAGGCCGTGTTTGAATCGGCGCACGTCGTGATCCTCACCGCTGATGATTCGTGGGAGGCGGCATCCTATGGTGCGCTTTTGGGTGTTCCGGTGCTTGTGGCGGACGATGCGACTGAGTCGACCTCCGACGGGGGAGACGAGACGCCCGTGCCCCCAACACTTTCTCAGGAACTTCTCGACGAGCTTGACCGGCTTGAAACTAACGTCGTCTTGCTGAACGGTATCCCAGCCGGTGCGATTGACGGATTCGAGACCTACATGCTCGATGAAACGGGCCCATCATTGGCCAAGGATCTTGGCCTCGATCTTGTCTACGCTGCACAACCAGCTGATCTTCAATCGGGAATCGACGGACTTGGCACCACGGTGTTTGCGACGGAACCGACGTCGACAGCCGACTTCGACGGCGAGTTCGCCGCGGCCGAGCGCCTTGACGATGCCGTGGCAGTGACTGATGGCGCCTACCTCGCCGCCCTTGGCACCGCCGCGGCCGCTGGTGCTGGTGTGCAGATCTCCGACTTGGACCCCCGGGCCACGAGCGACACGGTGGCCGCGCTTGACGGGCAGCAGAACGTCGTCGCTATTTTTAGTGAAGAAAACCCAGACCTCGGGTGGCAACTCGCAACGGCAGCAACCGGTACACAGCTTCCAGGTGGGGGCCAACTCGTGTTTGAGGGTAAGCGGTATGTGGCACTGTACGGATCGCCGCACTCCGCAGCATTGGGTGTGCTGGGCGAACAGGGAACGGAAGGGACCATCGTGCGAGCTGACGCGCACGCTGAGCTGTACCGTGACTTGACGGACGATCAGGTTGTTCCCGCACTCGAAATTATCGTGACCGTTGCCTCCGGTGCTCCGGGCGACGACGGCAACTACTCAAACGAATGGGCCATCGAAGGGTTCTTGCCGCTTGTGGAAGCGGCGGAGGAAGCCGGCCAGTATGTCGTGCTCGACTTTCAGCCGGGCCGGTCGGATTTCCTCACGCAGGTGCGCATGTATGAGCCGTTGCTCGAATATCCGCATGTGGGTATCGCGCTCGATCCCGAGTGGCGGCTTGGCCCCACCGAGGTGCCGTTGACCCGCATCGGACACGTGGAGATCGCGGAGGTCAATGAGGTCGTCACCTATCTTGCTGACTTCACACGCGAGCGCGACCTGCCACAGAAGATGCTTATTTTGCACCAGTTCCAGGTTCAGATGCTCCGGGATATTGACCAGCTCGATCAGTCACGCTCGGAGCTTGCCATCCTCGTTCATGCGGACGGACAGGGGAGCCAAGGGGCGAAGCAGGCTACGTGGGCGACTCTTTTGAACAACGCCCCGCATATCGAATACTGGGGCTGGAAGAACTTCTACGACGAGGACATCCCGATGCTCGACCCCGTGGGAACCATCGAAGTCGAGCCGCAACCGCATTTTGTGTCCTACCAGTAGAAACACATTATGCAGAGCACAAGCCTCGATGAGACTAATATGAGAGTGTTTCTCATGTTCACCTGAACGTGAAACTTTCTCGAACCAGGGGCCTGACTATGCGTAGCGTCGTCGGTATGAACATTAAAAAATTAGGAAGCTTGTCCGCCGCCGTTGCCCTGTCTTTTGGACTGGCAGCGTGCTCGAGCGATGACGCAGAAGATACCGTCGATGATGCCCAGACAGTCGCCTCCGAGGCTGCTGATGAAGCGTCTTCGGCGATTGACGAAGCCACGAGCGATGACTCGACCACCGATTCAGGTACCACTGACGGCGCAGCCGGCGCCTCGGACCGTGGAGTCGACGGCGCGCAGGCCGCTCGCGACACCGCGCTGAGCGTCGTCGCTGAAGCAGGCGACACCGACGGCGTGGTCGTCTCGCAAGATTGGGACGACGACGGCCACTGGGACATCGACATCGTGGCTGGCTCCACCTTGCACGAGATCAAGGTGAAGGGCGATCAGGTCATCGAGCGCGAGACCGACGATGTGGACGACGCCGACACCGCCGCCGCATCCGCCGCCGTGACGATCGACGACGCGATAGCCACCGCTCTCGAATCCACTCCTGGCGATCTCGATGAGGCATCCTACGAGGACGGCCGCTGGGAGATCGACATCGACACCTCGACCACGAACGACGTCGAAGTCCACGTTGACGCTAACACCGGCGAGGTCCGGAACTAACAACACCGTCAGCTGGCCTAACGCTTAACCGAAAGGGCGTACCACCGGGGTTTTCACCCCGTGGTACGCCCTTTCTCGTGCCCGATTCGCGCCTTAGCTAGCCGCGAGCATCACGCCGCGGCAGCAGCGTTAGCCGCGCATGGCGTCGATGATCTTGTTCAACGTTGCCGACGGGCGCATCGCGGCCTCGACCTGAGCCGGATCCGGATGGTAGTAGCCCTCGATGCCCGAGTGTTGACCCTG
>JAAYGH010000325.1 GCA_012727825.1 Trueperella sp. | reverse complement strand
GCGGGGCGATCATCATTTCGGTCCTCCTCGTCATCTGGCTAGCACACACGCGTTCGCTTGGCAGTGGCTTGATTCCCCTCGTGCTGCTCACGGTCATTGCACTCCTTATCGGCGTGCATCTGGTTGCGGCTATTGGTGGAGGCGACATGCCCGTCGTCGTATCCATGCTTAACTCGTACTCGGGTTGGGCTGCTGCGATGGCAGGGTTCACGCTCGGTAATGATCTGCTCATCATCACCGGTGCACTAGTTGGTTCCTCAGGCGCTTACCTGTCCTACATCATGTCGAAAGCCATGAACCGTTCGTTCATCTCGGTCATTCTCGGCGGTTTCGGCTCCGATGGCGCCGTGACCGGCGAGGGCAAGGACTACGGGGCACACCAGGAGGCCACTGCTGACGACGTTGCGGAGATGCTGAAGGACGCAAGCAAGGTCGTCATCACTCCGGGCTATGGCATGGCCGTCGCTCAGGCGCAGTACCCGGTTGCTGCGATGGCAGATAAGTTGCGTGAGCAGGGTGTTGCAGTGTCCTTTGCCATCCACCCTGTTGCTGGACGACTGCCAGGACACATGAATGTGCTGCTTGCTGAAGCGAATGTGCCTTACGACATCGTGTATGAAATGGACGAAGTCAACGACGACATGGCGGAAGCTGACGTCGTGCTCGTCATCGGTGCAAACGACACGGTCAATCCTGCGGCCGAAGAACCCGGTTCCCCGATCGCAGGCATGCCAGTCATTAAGGCGTGGGAGGCGAAGAACGTCGTGGTCTTTAAGCGCTCGATGGGCAACGCCGGCTACGCCGGCGTGCAAAATCCACTGTTCTTTAACGAGAATACGAAGATGTTGCTAGGAGATGCCAAGGATTCGGTTGATCAGATCAACACATTCCTTTAGAAATCATCACGCGACGCGCGACTGATCGCGCCAGTTGGGACGTGCGTGCACTGCGCGGGAGGTCAAGCTTGACCTCCCGCGCAGTCCTTATGGGCCGCTGACCGGCCCTCCATCCACACGGACTCGACGTCGCTTCACCTTGCCTTCTCCACGTACCTGTTTGATCCTGACGGCAGGTTGCTCATCACGCGCCGGGCCCTATCGAAGAAAATATGGCCAGGAGTGTGGTCTAACTCGGCGTGTGGTCACGTGATGCGTGGTCAAACATCGGATGGCGCCGGTTCCTCACGATTAACTTCGCAGTAGGTGCAGCGCTGACGATCGGCGCCTTGGCGATCCTCCGGTTTGGATAACCTGAACGACGAACAGTGAGGGGCGGACCATATGGTCCGCCCCTCACTACACGTAATGAAGAAACTAGTCTTCGATCGAAGCAATCAGCTTGGCAAGCCTAGACTTGCGCTTTGCTGCATTGTTCTTGTGGAGAACACCCTTGGAAACAGCCTTGTCGATCTTGCGAGTTGCAACGCGGAGCGCCTCGTTGGCTTCTTCGGCGTTGCCAGCTTCCGCAGCCTCGCGGGTCTTACGAATGAGCGAGCGAACCTCGGTCTTGTAAGCCTTGTTGCGGATGCGTCGCTTCTCGTTGGTCTTGTTTCGCTTAATCTGGGACTTAATGTTTGCCACTGAATAACTCTTTCGTTTTGTCTGGTGGCCTCTAGGGCCTTGGTCGGTTGAGGGTTCGTCACCTTCGGACTGGGGCGTGGGGCGCCCGTGGAAAGAAGTATGACCGGACCTTTCACCCGACCAGGTTCAAAGTCCAATAGGCCACTCTAGCAAACACTCAGACGCCACAGAAGCGAGGTTGCACGCACTTGACGGTGCATCTGCTCACTTTTGTGGCGTCTGGTTGAACTGCTTTAGGGCCTACTTGTCGTCTGAGAACTTCTCTTCGACCTCAACGGCCTTTTCCTTCGCGCTATCACGGGTATCAGCGGCAGTGTTTTTCACGTCAGCCGAGGCCTGATCCTTCTTGCCATCGAACTGCATCGACTTGTCGTCAGTCGCCTTACCGAAGGCTTCCTTAGCCTTGCCCTTGACGGACTCGGCGCCATGCTTGATGTCATCCTTGAAGCTCATGTCGTCTCCTAAAATTAGACTCAGGCCCGTACGACCTGCGTGCGTTCGCCACGTTAGAAAAGGAACCTTGGAAAAACCTGAAAAATGGTTGAGATTGAACTATTTTGTGCTGTGCGCGCAAGTCATTGCACAGCTAGGTGATCACAGCCCTGAGCCGTGCAATTCTTCGAGCGCACGTACGACGTCGTCGTATATATCTTTGCGCAGGAAGGAACCTTCGCGGCGAATCTGATCCATGTGCGCCACCAACAAACGATCGAGACGCACTTCGGATGGGCGCCCTTTGCTATCCCACTCGCCGGTACCCACATCAATCCAGTGGCGTCACCACTTGGCTTCCCACTCGGCATCTCGAGTGTTATCTTTCGACGTCATCTGACCAAAAATCACGTGATCTTCGGTGTCGGCCAGCACGAGCACCGGGCGGTCTTTGCCACGGCCATCGTTTTCGTCAAACGGAACCCACGTCCACACAACCTCGCCCGGATCTGGCGCTCCGTTGCGCTCTGGCTCATATTCGAAGTTGGGCAGGCCATAGCGCTCGATGTCGTATTCGATTGCGCGCTCGCTGGCCCCTGGCCATGCACCATAGGCCGTTGCACCAGTCGCGCCTTTCGACTTGGCGGATTTCGCGCGCTGGGGATCATTACGTTTGGCCTGTAGTCGGCTCGAATCGGGACGCCGCGGATCTGTTGCGTGTGTGGCTCTGGAACGGAGGCCTTGGCGTGTTCGTCTGCCGAGCTCCTTGTTGACGTTGCGCCGAACATCGCCCATGACCTGGCGGCCCACGAGGCCCGCGGCTCGCTTGAGTGAATCCATGAATGACATTTAGTCCTCCTGCATGCGTACGTCGACCAATTGCGCCCTGAAATCAGCCACGTCGGGAACGTGCCGGAACATCAGTGTCCGACCCGAATCAGTGGTGGCGATGAGCGAGCCACTCTTCGTCAATTTATCGACGACGTCGGTCTCGATGGCGACGTTCTTAATCTCTGCGCGTGCCACCTCGGTGATCGTCTTCTTTAGGAACCCGGAGCGCGCGATGAGGCGCTTGTCTGTGATTGTGTAGGTCGAGGTGAGCCACTGGAGGAACGGATAAATGAGCACCAAAATAATAAGCACGGTGCCAGTCAGGCCGATCGCCCAATGAGCCCACGGATACAAAGAGTCAGGCAGGATGACCATCGCTACAATAACGGCCGTGATTGTAACGAGGGCACCGAGCACATTCCCCGCGAGCGCCTTAGGATGCTCACGCACATGTCGACGTGCCACGTCACCTTTCTCAAGAAGTTCTTCAGGTACGTCCATGACTACTACTCTACGTGGTTGATTGGGCGTGCCGTATTCTGGTCGCCACCGTGGCCGAAATTTGAATGCTCAGAGCCACAGCAAAAGGGCAACAAAAATAAGAAATCCGATGAAAGGCAGTGAGACCAACGTGATCCCCGCGCTGAGGATCGTCCAACGTAGGTCGCCTTTCAGGTGCGGTACTTTTTCCACTCCGCCAGCGGCAGCGATTGCCGCCCGCTGCGCGGCCTCGAGCCGCGGCATGAATGTAGTCTTCCGAATCGCAGCTTCGACCTCAGCCGCCCGCTGGCGGTCACGGCTTTTGAGAAGTTCTGCCTCTTGGCGCATCGCTTCCGAGTTCGGACCTGGAATGACCACGCCATCTTGGTCAATCACCACGCCCTCGCCGGCAGCCGCAGAAATTTCACCGGCATTGCGTGGCGGATTCATGAGCCTGTTGTAACGCTCGATTGCTGCTTCCGAGTAAGCGTCCAGCCTGCTCTCGAGTTGATGCCTGCGTAACGCAAAGATCACCAGCACCGCAGTGAGCGCCACGCCCACGCTAAAGGGGAGCCATCCGCCGAACCCGCCGCGTCGTTGGCCGGCCATCCATCCCACGAGGAGCAGCAGGCCATTGCCAACGCCTGACATCGCCACGAGGGCCTTTCCGGGAAGGCGGGATAGCCGCTCAATTGCGGGAAGGAACAGATTCATCGATCCGGCGCCAAGACTCATGCTCGTATTGTGTCACTCCTTTAATGACAACATGGGAATCAGTTCGCTGAGGACTTTAATTCTGCCCGGGGCTCCGCCCTGATGGTCGAAAAGTATTGCTCGACATCCAGCAGCCTCGGCCGCTTCCACATCAATCATGCGATCGCCCACTGCGATCACGTCCGCAGGATCCAGGTGGTGCCGCTCGAGCAGGGTGATCAGCATTGCAGGGTCTGGTTTGCGTGGGAAACCATCGGGAGCACACACCATGTCGTCGATGTCGAGGCCCAGACCTGCCAGCAGTGATTCGGCTGATTTGCGATCACGGTGTGTCGCAATGAGGTTCAGGCCTCCTGCTTGGCGTACGGCTGCCATAACTTTCTTGGCTCCGCCCATGACGGGTGCCGGATTGAGTTTCCAGCGTTCTTTAAGTGCTTCATATTCGCGTCGCATCTCATTGACATCCGCGCCGTATACACGCGAGAGTGTCGTCATCGCGTGATCGATCGACGTCGTTCTCAGTTTGACAACTTCGGATAGCTGGGCTGACGTGGGCTGGCTCGTGCCGTAACCAACCCGCGCGATCACGTGGTCGACTTGAGGGTAGGTGTCAACAAGAGTGCCACCCATGTCCCAGATGATGTGACGATACATAAACATAGTGTGTCACGAGACGCTGAAATTCACACGGCTCAGCGCGCTTGTGCTGAGTGTGCGCTGGTATCGTTAAGCACGACTATCTCTCAGAAGGAGTTTCGTGCCAGTTTCTAACGCTGTTGAGCTGAAAGAGATCCAACCGTCCACGACGGACCAAAAGCGGATCCGCAATTTCTGCATCATCGCGCATATTGATCACGGTAAGTCAACCCTTGCTGATCGCATGCTGCAACTGACAGATATTGTGACCGATCGCGAGATGCGCGAACAGTATCTCGATCGCATGGATATTGAACGCGAGCGCGGTATCACGATTAAATCGCAGGCCGTGCGTATGCCGTGGTCCGTGGATAACGAGGCGTACGTGCTCAACATGATTGACACGCCAGGTCACGTTGATTTTGCCTACGAGGTTTCGCGCTCGCTTGCCGCATGCGAGGGTGCCATTTTGCTCGTGGACGCAGCACAGGGCATTGAGGCCCAGACTCTTGCGAATCTGTACATGGCGATGGAAAACGACCTGACGATCATCCCCGTACTTAACAAGATCGATCTTCCGGCCGCAAATCCGGAGAAGTACGCCGCCGAGATCGGTGGTTTGCTTGGTGTGGATCCAGACGAGATTCTTCGCGTGTCTGGAAAGACCGGCCAGGGCGTGGAAGAACTGCTCAATCTCATTATTGACGAGATTCCGGCGCCCTCGGGGGTGCGCGAGGCTGAACCACGCGCCATGATTTTTGATTCTGTCTACGATTCCTACCGCGGAGTTGTGACGTACGTGCGCGTGGTCGATGGCAGCTTAAAGCCACGTCAAAAGGTTCGCATGATGTCCACGAACTCCGATCACGAGTTGCTCGAAATTGGCGTGATTTCACCCGATCCGAAGCCCTCCGTTGGCCTGGGTGCAGGCGAAGTGGGTTACTTGATCACGGGAGTGAAGGAAGTGCGACAGTCGCGAGTGGGCGATACGGTGACTGACGCGCGTAAGCCTGCGGAGCAGGCACTGCCCGGGTACCGCGATCCCAAGCCGATGGTCTTCTCAGGCATTTATCCCATCGACGGGTCAGACTACCCAGCCTTGCGTGACGCTCTCGATAAGCTCAAACTCAACGACGCGGCTCTGACTTACGAGCCCGAAAATTCAGTGGCTCTCGGTTTTGGCTATCGCTGTGGTTTCCTCGGATTGCTTCACTTGGAAATTGTGACCGAACGTCTCGAACGGGAGTTCGATCTCGACCTCATCGCTACAGCACCATCGGTGGTCTATCGCGTTGTCGCCGAGGGCGGAGACGAACACATCGTGTCGAACCCGTCCGAGTTCCCTGATGGAAAAATTCAGTCGATCTACGAGCCCTTGGTCAATGCAACGATTCTCACGCCGTCGGATTACGTTGGCGCCACGATGGATTTGAGCCAGCAGCGTCGCGGAACAATGCAGGGTATGGATTATCTATCCGAAGATCGGGTGGAGCTGCGATACCAGTTGCCACTTGCCGAGATCGTCACCGACTTTTTCGATCAGCTCAAGTCCCGGACCCGCGGATATGCCTCTCTTGACTACAAGGAGGAAGGCGAGCAGGAGGCTGATCTGGTGAAGGTCGACATCCTGCTGAACGGCGAGAAGGTCGATGCTTTCTCCGCAATTGTTCATCGCGATGATGCGTATCGCTACGGCGTGGAAATGACGGGCAAGCTCAAGGAACTCATCCCGAGGCAGCAGTTCGAGATTCCGATCCAGGCGGCGATCGGAACGCGCATCATCGCGCGCGAAACGATTCGTGCGCTACGCAAGGATATGCTCGCCAAGTGCTACGGTGGCGATATTTCACGAAAGCGCAAGCTGCTTGAAAAGCAGAAAGAAGGCAAGAAGCGCATGAAGTCGATCGGTCGGGTCGACGTACCGCAGGAGGCCTTCGTCGCGGCTCTATCCTCTGACATGCCGGAGTCAAAGAAGTGACCGAGCAGAATCCGAACTATGGGCGGATCAGGTCGTTCACACGGCGCGGCTCGCGTCTGGGTGCGAAGTACGATGGGGTCATGAACGAGCACGGCTCAACGTACGTTATCGATTACCCCGAAGGCTTGTCACAGACCACCATTGCGGAAGATTCCCACATCGATCTCACAGAGGCGTTCGGTCGGGCGGGTCCGCTCGTCGTTGAAATTGGCCCTGGTTCTGGTGAACAGACGGTTGCCGCTGCTCTTGCCCGCCCCGAATGGAACTTCCTCGCAATCGAAGCCTGGGCACCGGGCGTCGCGCGGTGCGTGAACGCTGCTGTCCGTGCGGGCGTGCGAAACGTGCGCATTATGGAAGTCGACGCCGCGCAAGCTCTGCCAATCATCTTTCGCGAGGGTAAGAACGCGAACTCGCGCGCTGTGGAGCTGTGGACGTTCTTCCCGGATCCGTGGCGAAAGGCGCGTCACCACAAGCGCCGACTGATCAACGATGAATTCGCGACGACGGCCGCGCAGGTTCTCGAGGTCGGTGGCACTTGGCGGATGGCCACCGATTGGGCGGACTACGCATGGCAGATGCGCGACGTCGTTCAAAACAGCTCCCAGTTTCGCAACCCGTTCTCGCAAAAAAACCATGATCCAGCGGATCAGGGTCAATATCAGGGTGGCTTTGCCCACCGATGGCAAGGGCGGGTCATGACCCGCTTTGAACGCCGCGGTATCGAGGCCGGGCGAAAGATTTACGACATCGAAGCGATCCGCGTCAGTGGCTGAACCTTTCGACCTTGCGCGAATCACCGGACCGGTTGATGATTTCTCGGTCTACGTCCACATCCCGTTCTGCTCAGTGCGCTGCGGGTACTGCGATTTCAATACCTACACGAACCTAGACTTTGGCGGGGGAGCCAGCGCGAGCCGCTTCGCCGAAACGATAGTGCAAGAAATCGAGATGGCGGGAGACGTCCTCCAACCGTGGGCACCCCCGCACACCGTGTTTTTCGGAGGTGGCACGCCCACGCTCTTGCCCGCGACGGACCTCGCACACATCCTTGGGGCGATTAGCAACACGTTCGGAGCACCCACCGGGGAAGTCACCACCGAGGCGAATCCGGAATCGGTGACGAAGGAAGATCTCGCACGGCTTCAAGAAGCAGGTTTCACGCGATTCTCCTTCGGCATGCAGTCGGCCCGCCCACACGTGCTAGACGTCCTCGATCGCGTGCATACACCTGGCCAGGTCGACAATGTCACCGGCTGGGCTCGCGAGCTCGGACTCGAGTTCTCTGTGGACCTTATTTATGGCGCACCGGGGGAGTCGCTCGACGATTGGCAGACATCGCTGGACGTGGCCATCGCGCTTGAGCCCGGCCATATTTCAGCCTATGGGCTCACCATTGAAGAGGGCACAAAGATGGGCGGCCAGGTGCGGCGGGGAGAGTTGCCCGAGCCCGATCCCGACGTGCTCGCCACGAAGTACGAAATGGCTGACGACGCACTGAGCGCCGCCGGATACGAGTGGTACGAAGTGTCGAACTGGGCCAAGCCGGGCCTCGAATCTCAGCACAACCGCGCGTATTGGACGAACGCGAACTGGTGGGGATTTGGACCGGGAGCGCACTCACATATTGATGGCTCACGGTTTTGGAACATCAAGCACCCCATTGCCTACACGGGCAAACTCACACAGGGCGAATTTCCGATTGGTGGTGGAGAAGCGCTCTCTGACAGCGAACGGGCAGAGGAAGACATCATGCTCGGTATCCGCCTCAAAGAAGGTATTCTCGTACCTAACCAAACGCCCAGCGAGGTTATTGCATCCTTGATCGCCGAGGAGCTGATCGACGGTCGCGAGGCGCTCGCGGGGCGTATCCGCCTCACGAGGCGCGGCCGGCTTCTTGCAGATACCGTGATCCGCGCCCTATGGGAAGCATGATCGGAGATTCCTATGCCCATACGTGATTACATCGTCATGGGAATGCTCATTCTCCTGTTTGGCATTCCACTTCTCTACACGCTTCACACGCTCGTCTCAAAGAAATCACAGGGCACGTGGGATGAAGCATCGCGCCTCAAGGGACGCATGCGATCGGAAGGTTGGCGTGTTCAAGACACCGTGGACAACCTTGCGCTGTATGTTCTGCATTCGAATGACTTACCGAAATTCTGGCCGATTACCGAGAAAGCTGCCGGCATCGAAGGAGTCTCCTCACCACGCAGCACGCCGATGTGGCGCGCCGCTTCGTTCGTTGCGCCATCGATTGGAACGCACATGTTCTTTACAATCGAGCTTCCACAGCGCTCTGATGGCACAGAAGCGGAATTCGAGGAGGCGCTCGTCAGGATCGATGACGACGGTGGGCTCACCTACGAAGGGGCCGGCGATGTGCCGGCCTACCTGACCGACGGCGTGCGCCGATTCCTCGCCGAGTGGCCCGGCCTCCAAGCTGCCCACTTCTGGAACGACCGCGTCACCTACATGCTCGACGGGAAGCGCCAGGATCAGATCGAGCGGCTCAAGACGATCGAGAACAAGGCAACGCAGATCATTCAGCTCATTCCAAACGTCGCGTGGAAGTAGCGCGCAGATTCATCGCGACACCCGGCCGCTGTCGTGACGCCCGATATCAATCGCCGGGCTCGGTCACGAAATCGATCAGCTCTTCCATACGCCCCAAGAACGTGGGTTCGAGATCGCGATAATCGCGCACTGAGTCTAAAATCCGTTTCCAGCCAAGTCCCACATCCTCCTGAGTAGCGTGCGGCCAACCGATGCGGGCGAGTGTTCCGACCTTAATGTCCTCACCACGTGGCACCCTCGGCCACTCGTCAAGGCCGATGACGGCCGGCTTCACCGCCTGCCAAATATCCACATAGGGATGGCCAAGAACTAGCACACCTGGCATCGCGCGTACCTTCGCCGCAAGGCGGGACTCTTTAGAGCCGTCGACGAGGTGATCCAGCATGACTCCAGCCCGGCGCTTATTGGTCGGCCCAAACACTGTGAGAATCTCCTCTAGCTTGTCAGCACCAAAGAGTTCCTCGATCATGATGCCCTCATAGGCGAGGTCGGATCCCCAGATTTTCGAGATGAGTTCGGCGTCGTGTTTGCCCTCCACCCAAATTCGCGATGCTTTCGCCACTCGAGCCTCGTGGTCGACGTGGAAGGAGCCAGAGGCAGTGATTTTGCGGCCTAGTTGCTCGTGCTTGACCGCCGGGGGAAGGAGGTGAACCGGCTGGCCGTCAAGCCAAAAGCCTGGTCCCAATGGGAAAGCTCGGCGCTTGAAGTCGCCATCCTCGAGTTCCATCTGCCACTGGCCGGCGATCTTTCGCACGGCCATGACTTCGCCAACGAAACCCGAGGCGGGTTCTTCGAGAACTATGCCGACTTCAGCCGGAAGTTCGCGGCTTTTCGGCGCGCGTGGCGTGCCAGCCAGCACGTCGTGGCCGTATCGATCCATCGAAAAATCATCAGTGTGAAATGTGGGCATAGCTATTAGCGTAGCCAACTTGGGTAACTGGATATTTAATAGACACGGCGTAGAATTAGCACTTCGGAGTGGAGAGTGCTATTTTTTGTAAGCGCTATCGCAGGGAGGGGTGCTCGTGGCTGTTGATCGACGCGCGTTGGTTCTCAACGCAATTGTGCAGGACTACGTCAAGACTGGCGAGCCCGTTGGTTCGCGTGCCGTGGTCGAATTCCATCACCTTGGCGTCTCCCCTGCGACCGTGCGAAATGACATGGCTGCCCTTGAGGAACGTGGCCTGATCGCCCAGCCGCATACGTCTGCGGGCCGTGTTCCTACCGACGCCGGGTACCGCCAGTTCGTCGACCAGATCTCCGAACTCAAACCCTTATCACGTGGAGAACGTGCGGCTATCGAGAAGATGCTGTCCGAGGCGGTAGATCTTGACGACGTCATCGCACGGTCCGTCCGGCTACTCGCCTCGATTACGAACCAAGTTGCAATGGTCCAGTACCCTTCGCTGCGCCGCACGGCACTGCGCCACGTCGAGCTCGTGCCAATGAGCGATACCCGGGCGCTCGTTGTGATCATTACCGACGCCGGCCGTGTGGAGCAACGCATCGTGACCACCGAATCTGAACTTTCCGATGAGGAATTATTGACCTTGCGTGCCACGTTCAATGAGGAGATTGCCGACCATCAGCTGGCTGACCTGCCAGCCGCACTCGACCGCGTTGATGCTCGCCTACCCGAGGAGCTTCGCGCGGCGGCATTGACCATCGGACGCGCGCTCGAAGACACGCTGCGCAACGAGGCAGAGGAGCGCGTCGTCTTCGCTGGAACGGCCAATCTGACCCGTTATGACATCGAATTTGAACGCACGATCTACCCCGTCCTTGACGCCATTGAGGAACAGGTGGTTTTGCTTCGCATGCTCGCCAACAAGGAGGACGGCCTGCATGTGGGCATCGGTTCCGAAAACGTGAGTGATGCTTTCAGCGAAACCTCTGTGGTGTCTACCAACTATGTGGGCGTGGGCCAGCAAACTGTTGCGCGACTTGGCATTATTGGACCGACGCGAATGGATTATCCCTCCACGATGTCATCCGTTTATGCCGTTGCAAAATACCTATCCGACATTCTTTCAGCAAACTGATAAAGGACATACGTGGCTGATTACTATGACATTCTTGGCGTGGGGCGCAATGCGACCCAGGCGGAGATCAAAAAGGCGTACCGCAAGAAAGCACGCGAACTTCACCCGGATGAGGTGGGCGGAGGCTCGCCTGAAGAGTTCAAAGAAGTGAACAAGGCGTACGAAGTGCTCTCGAATGATGAGAAGCGCCAGCTGTACGACCTTGGCGGCGAAGATGCGCTATCCGGAAACGGCTTTGCTGGCGCGGGTTTTGGTGGATTCCAAGACATTTTCGATACCTTCTTCGGTGGTGGAAACACGCGCCGGGGCCCGGCATCGCGCACGCGCCGTGGCCAAGATTCACTGGTCCGCCTCGACCTGTCGCTCGAGGAGGTTGTGTTTGGGGCGGATAAGGAACTCAAACATGACGCGGTGATCGAGTGCCCACATTGTTTCGGACACATGACCGAACCGGGCACCGAGCCAATACCGTGCACGAATTGCGATGGCTCTGGATCCACCCAGCGCCTGACTCAGTCAGTTTTTGGCCAGGTCATGGCGCAAACCACGTGCGGCCAGTGCCAGGGTTATGGCACGGTTATCGTCACTCCGTGTGGCGAGTGCTCGGGCGAGGGCCGTATTCGCGCCTCCCAGTCGGTCAATCTGAATGTCCCGGCCGGTGTAGAGAGCGGTATGCGAATTCGAATGGGCGGTAGGGGCGACGCCGGAATAGCCGGCGGTACTCCGGGCGACCTCTTCGTTGAGGTCCACGTCGCACCAGATCCCGTCTTTAGCCGCGAGGGCGACGACCTGCTGTGCACACTCCAGGTCCCCATGACCTCAGCGGCGCTCGGAACGACGATCGATATCGAGACGTTTGACGGCGTGCAGTCCATCGAGCTCGAGCCGGGTACGCAGGTCGGGCACATCGAGCGCCTCGAGGGACTCGGCGTCGGTAGGCTTCACCGCAAGGGGCGCGGTGACCTCAAGGTTAATGTGCAAGTGACGACGCCGACCAAACTTGATGCTCGTCAGCGTGAGCTTCTCGTAGAATTTGCCAATGTACGTGGCGAAGATGTCGGCTCGCTGGTGCAGACGTCGTCGTCAGTCTTTTCCCGCATCAAGGAACGTTTCACCGGCCGATGATGAGAGCGAAGCTCAGCTAGAATGGCAGTGATGGAACTTAAGAAAACCGTGACCGTCCCGGATCGAATTCCGATGATTCACATCCTCGGTCACCGCGACGAAGTCTTGCGCGCACTTGAAAAGGGCCTCGAACCCGTTGACATCAACGTGTTAGGGCAGGATATTTCTCTGTCTGGTCCACAAGCCGACGTCGAGCTGGCAGCTGAGCTCATGAGTGAATTGATCTCTGTGACCGACACGGGCGAACACCTGACTGTGGATGCTGTAGAACGTGCGATCGCCATTTTGCGATCGGGTCTGGCCAAGCCGACTGACCTTCTGAACACCGACATCCTGTCGAATCGGGGCAAGACTATTCGCCCGAAAACACTCGGGCAGAAGGCGTATGTCGACGCGATTGACGAGAACACGATTGTGTTCGGAATCGGTCCAGCCGGCACGGGTAAGACGTACCTCGCGATGGCAAAGGCCGTGGTCGCATTGCAAAAGAAGGAAGTGTCGCGCATCGTCCTCACGCGTCCGGTGGTGGAAGCCGGAGAATCACTTGGTTACCTGCCAGGTTCATTGCACGACAAGATCGACCCTTACATGCGCCCGCTGTACGACGCACTTTACGACATGATCGACTCGGAAGCGATCCTCAAGCTGCTCGCGGCTGGAACGATCGAGGTCGCACCACTGGCGTACATGCGCGGACGCACGATCAATGATGCGTTCGTCATTTTGGACGAAGCTCAAAACACCACGCCCGAGCAGATGAAGATGTTCTTGACTCGCCTTGGTTTCAAATCGAAAATGATCGTCACGGGCGATCTGACCCAGGTGGATTTGCCCAAGAACCAAACCTCCGGCCTCGGACTCGTGCGCCGGATTTTGCGCGATGTTGACGGCATCAAATTCGTCGAGCTCGGTTCGGCAGATGTTGTTCGCCACCGCCTCGTTGCCGACATCGTCGACGCCTACGCACGGTACGACGCAGAGTAGGGGATCCCAATGATTGACGTGAATGACGAGTCTGGTTTCGAGCCACCGATCGGAGCCACGGAGCTGTTGGAGCTCGCGACCTACGTGCTCGACGAGATGCGCGTGCACCCGCAGGCAGACCTGTCGATCCTGTTGGTCGACGAAGCGCACATGGAAGAGTTGCACAAGGAATGGATGGACTTGCCGGGCCCAACCGACGTGCTCTCCTTCCCCATGGACGAGTTGCGTTCCGCCCCTGTCGGTGTGGAACCTAAGCCCGGCATGCTCGGCGACATCGTCGTGTGCCCGAGCGTGGCAGCCCGCCAGGCTCTCGAGTCTGGTCACGCGACAATGGAAGAGATCCTCCTCCTCGTCACGCACGGAATTTTGCACTTGCTTGGATATGATCACGCGGACGAAGGCGAAAAGGCGAAGATGTTCGAACTCCAGAGGCGTCTCCTCCTGACGTTCCTTGCGCGTAAGCCTCATGACTCCGGCTCAGGCGACATCGACGACGTCGCACCAGTGATGGGTAATGAATGATTGAATCAGAGGTTTCTTCGGTCCTCATCGGAATTGTCACCGCGATTGCACTCCTGCTCGCCGTACTAGCCGGCGTTATTTTGGAGGCGTTGAATTCAGTATCCCGTTTGCGTATCAAGCAGATTGTGGAAGAGGACGATGGCGAGCGCAGGCTCGATAAAATTTATGATCGCCGGCCGGCGGCGGTGGCATCAGTCTCAGCGCTACGGAACTTCTTCGTCATGATCGTCGCGCTTGGCGTGAGCTCGTTTGTGGCTGACTTTGTGCACACTCTGTGGAGTGTTTGGCTCATCACGCTCGTGGCGGCCACGGTGCTCTTTATCCTCATCGCCATCGTGCTGCCGGCCGATCTGGGCCGAAATCACTCGGTGAAGGTTCTCAACATGACGGCCTGGTTTGTCTGGCCGCTCACACGTATCGTGTCTATTTTTGTGACCCGCCGCGAGCCCGACGACGAAGAGCGCGAGTCGCGCAACGCACAGGAATTACAAGTGATGGTTGAACGCGTGTCGGAGTCTGAGGTTCTCGAAGACGATGAGCGCTCCATGCTGCAAAACATTTTCGAACTGTCTGACACCATCATTCGCGAGGTGATGATCCCGCGCACCGACATGGTGACAATCGACGCCGACCAGCATCTGGAAAAAGCGATCTCCCTGTTTACGCGATCAGGCTTTTCCCGGATCCCGGTGATCGGTGAAAACTCGGATGATCTCAAGGGTGTGCTCTACATGAAGGACGTCATTCGCCGCACGCACCGCCGTACCGATACTGACGGCCTCGTAGCCTCCGACGTCATGCGCGAGGCCCAGTTCGTCCCCGAATTCATGCTCGCTGATGAGACGCTTGAATTTATGCAGATCAGCCAGAACCACATCGCGTTCGCCGTCGATGAGTACGGCGGCATTGCCGGAATGGTCACGATCGAGGACATCGTTGAGGAGATCGTCGGCGAGATGGTCGACGAACACGATCACGCGCAGCCTGAAATTGAGGAGATATCCGACGGCGTCTATCGCGTACCTGCTCGCATGCCGATTGATGACATCGTCGAACTGTTTGATATTGATTTTGACGACGACGACGTCGACACGATCGGCGGACTCCTAACCAAAGGTTTGGGCCAGCTCCCGCTCCGCGGATCGGAAACTGAAGCCGCTGGTCTCTCACTCAAAGCTGACCGGTTCGAAGGTCGTAAGAAGCGCCTATCAACTGTGATCGTGCACCAAGCCCCAAAGGTAGAGGAAGCCCACAATGATAAATGATTTTCCGGACGGCTTTCGCGCGGGCTTCGTATCCGTGGTCGGCCGCCCGAATGCTGGCAAGTCCACGTTGGTCAATGCCATGGTGGGCACGAAGATTGCGATCACGGCCGATCAACCAGAAACCACTCGCCGCGCGATCCGTGGCATTGTCCATCGCGACGACGGTCAGTTGATTCTCGTTGATACTCCCGGCATGCATCGTCCACGCACACTCCTTGGCGAGCGGCTCAACGACATGGTGGGCGAAGCACTCTCGGACGTGGACTCCGTGGTTCTGTGTATGCCTGCCGACGAGAGCGCGGGGCCTGGCGACCGCTATATCCTTGAAACTGCGAAGAAGACCGGCGTGCCGATCGTTGCTGTTTTGACGAAGACGGACAAGGTCACGCGCGACGAGGTCGGTGAACGGATCATCGAAGTTTCCCAGATGCATGAGTTTGCGGAGATCGTTCCCGTGTCCGCCGTGGCAGGGGACCAGGTCTCTCTTCTCGTTGATCTGCTTATCGAGCGCATGCCACAAAGCCCACCGCTGTACCCGAAAGACACGATTACTGACGAGACTGAAGAGGAGCTCATCGCAGAACTCATTCGCGAAGCTGCCCTTGTGGGCGTGCGCGAGGAATTGCCGCACTCGATCGCCGTCGTCGTCGAAGAAATGATGGATCGGCCCCGACCGGAGGGTGACGACCGGAAGCCTGTCAGGGCGATCAACGCACACCTGTTCGTGGAGCGCCCATCGCAGAAGGGCATTGTGATCGGAAAGGGTGGAAAGCGCATGAAGCGTGTTGGCACACAGGCCCGGGAGAGCATTGAGCGGTTGATCGGGCAACCCGTTTACCTTGACCTGCATGTCAAGGTAGCAAAAGAGTGGCAGCGCGATCCGAAAATGTTGGGGCGACTTGGATTTTGAGCGAAGCTAAGGAGACATCGCAGCGGCGTGTGCCGCAGGTGGTCACTTGGTTGGTTGCCGTCCTGATCCTTGGCGCATGGGGCGTGTGGGCAGGTCCCGGCTGGAATCCGCAGCCAATGACGAACCTCATTATTCCAACGACGACGTCGACCGAGATCACGTCGGCAGTTCCCACTGCGGATGTGGCCACGTTTGAGGTCCAGGAGTCGGTCCATGAGGTCGCCGGCCCGAACGGCGAGACCCTTAAAGTGACGTTGCGGGAACCTGTAGGGGTGGATGGGCAGGGCCCCGGCGTCGTGTTCCTCCACGGAACGGGGACGGCCACTCATCTGGCATTCACGCAGGAGGCGCAGTGGCTGGCGTCTGCAGGAATCGTGACGGCCGTTCCGGACAAGTTGGTGGATGATTACACGACATTCTCACGCAACTATGAAGAGCTTGCCGTGGGATATCACGCCGTGGCGGACTGGTTACGTGAACAGCCGTCGGTCTATCAGCGCGACGTGGGGTACTACGCCGAATCCGAAGGCGCGCTCATCGCACCGATATCAGTTGTGCGAGATCAGCGCTCGGCCTTTGTAGTTCTCGTGTCTGATCCGGTGATGCCGATTCGCGAGCAAGGTGCACTGGCTGCTGACGCATATTTGCGGGAGCTCGGTGCACCCGAGCAGGTGTATAACGCGATTCCGCGCTTGATTTCGGGAGCGATTGCGGATGGCAATTTTCAATACGCGAATTTTGATCCGAGTCCCTATCACCAGCAGATCACCGCGCCCGTGCTCATGGTGTATGGCACGAACGATTTATCGATGCCGATCGTTCAAGGGCCGATCATGTTGGCCGCCGATCTCGCCGAGGTGGGAAACACTGACCTCCTCGTGCGCTATTACGACAACGCCGACCACGGGTTGCGCATTGACGGCGAACTTCAGCAGACCCCGTATCAAGATATTGCCGACTTCATTAACGGTCTGCCAAGTTCAATTCAGATGAGCCCTGAAGTGGCAGGCGCCCAGCCCCGTCAGGACTACGTGGCGCAAACAGTGGACACGCCGCGTTGGTTTGGCTCGGGTGACGCAATGATTATCTTTCTCGCATCGGGCGTTTTGCTTATCGTCGTCGGTGCAGCGATGACGATCGTCGGACGCTTGCCGATATTTGGGCACCAGCAAACCTATCGAGGTGTGGGGAGGCCGATGATTGCCAGTTCAGTGGTGATCCTCGCGGCGTGGGCGGCATTCCTCGCCTACCTCGTGGCGGTTGCGACTCTAGCTCTGTCTTACGAAACCAACCGCTGGGTGGTTCAGGG
>JAAYGH010000324.1 GCA_012727825.1 Trueperella sp. | reverse complement strand
GTCGATATCGGTCACGTCGGGCGTCGTCGCTTGCTTTCTGGTTCCGTTAAGCACTGCCGTCACTTTACCCTCCTCAGTAGAATCACGAGGAAGACACCCGCGCCGATGATGCCCATGATCACGCCAACTGGCACCTCGGCCGGGGCGATGATGGAGCGGCCGATGATGTCGGCAAGCAACACAAACAACGCGCCCACCAGCGCGACGAGCGGCAGGGAGCGGCGGATGTAGTCACCTTGGATCATCGAGACGAGATTGGGTACAACGAGTCCGAGGAACGGAAGCGGCCCGGCGACGACGGTGGTAATGCCGGTCACCACAGCAACGATCGTCAATCCAATCGCTTGCACCGACTTGAAGTTCAGACCGAGGTTACGAGCGAGGTCTTCACCCAGCCCGGCAACTGTGAACCGGTCGGCAAACACGTAAGCAAGCGTGGCCACTCCGGCCACGATCCACAGCAGCTCGTAGCGGCCGCGGATGATCCCCGAGAAGTCACCAGTCATCCAGGCATTCAGGGTGCCCTGCATGTCGAACTCCCAGGCAAGGAAGGTGGCACCTGCGCCGATGACGCCCGACAGAATGAGACCAATGAGCGGCACAACGATGATGTCCCGATGTGGGAGGGCGCGGATGAGGGCGGTCAGCACGAAGGTGCCCGCGAGCGCGAACATCACGGCGATGACCATCTTCAGTGGCAGGCTAAGCGTGGGTATAAAAATCGTGGCAACGAGAATGCCGAGGCCAGCGGATTCGGTGACGCCCGTCGTCGACGGTTCGACAAACCGGTTGCGCACGAGCAACTGCATGACGAGGCCGGCCACCGCCATCGCGGCGCCGGAGAGCATGACGGCCAGTGTGCGCGGGAGGCGCGAGGCTAAGAGGATTTGCATGTCGTCGGCGGTACCGCGGCCCAACAGGATGTCGGTCATCGACATGGATGCTCCGCCAATCGCCATCGACACGGCTGCGAGCACCGCAACGAGCGCACCGTTCACCGTCATCCACAGCAGGAAGTTCCCGCGGCGGCCTGATCGACGGCAGGACGGCGTGTGTGGACATGTGGCCGGATTCAGGCAGGGTCGCGCCGGCTCAAGGTTGAGTGGCTTGAGCCGTGTGTGGGTAGGCGCGTCGGTACCGACGCGCCTACCGCTGAAGGAGGGATTATTACTGGATTGCATCTGCTATTTCGGTGAGCATTGCTGGGAAGTTCGATGCACCCGTCATAACGATGTACCAGCGCTCCGGGGAGAGGTACACGACCTGGTCTTCTTGCCAAGCAGTCGTCGCGCGAACGAGTTCGTTGTCCAAAACCTGCGCCGCCGCATCTCCCGCTTCCGCTTGCCCCACGGCAGCGTCGCGGTCGACGACGAACAGCCAGTCCGGGTTGATCTCCTTCACCGTTTCGAAAGAGACTTTTTCGCCTTGATGCCCCTCGTCCGCCCCATCTTTTTCGTAGGCCTCAGCAAACCCGAAAACATCGTAGATCGGAGCCCAGCGTGAACCGGCGTCGTGGAGTGAGATCTCTCCCGCGTTCGACATGAGGACAAGTGCGGTGCCCTTGTCTGCTCCCGTGTCCTTGTAGCTAGCCATCAATGCCTCGAGGTCCGAGGCAACCTGCGCGCTTTCGTCGTCGAAGCCAACGGCCTCGCCCAGAAGCGTGATCGTGCCGGGAACGGTGGCTGAATAGTCGGCGTCTTCCCACGAGTGCGTCGTGTCAATCGTGGTGAAGACCTTGGAGAAGTCTTCATAGAACGTGGCCGAGCGCGAGCCGAGAATCACGAGGTCGGGGTTGAGCTTGGCGATCGCCTCCATGTCCGGCTCCTTGAGGGTGCCCACGGATTCGACGCTCGTGTAGTCAATGCCCTCGTCGTCGGAAAGCCAGGTGGGCACGGATACGGTGACGGTTCCGACCACGAGGTCGCCCGCACCGATTGCGTCGATCGTGTCGAGCGCCGCCATGTCCAAAACCACGATGCGCTGTGGCGCGTCCTCGATCTCCGTCGTTCCAGAGGAATGGGTGACCGTGCGGGGAAAGCCTTCGGCTGTCGCGGCGTCGATACCATCGGTTGTTTCGGAGCTATTTGTTGCGGTACACTCCGTCATGAGGAGGG
>JAAYGH010000031.1 GCA_012727825.1 Trueperella sp. | reverse complement strand
GACTTGAGGAGACCCGCCGAGACTTCATCGCGAATGTGTCGCACGAGTTGAAGACCCCGGTGGGTGCGATCGGCCTTCTCGCGGAGGCGATCAGGCAAGTAGCAGACGAGCCGGAGAACGTGCGCCGCTTCTCGGGCAAGCTCATGATCGAATCCGAGCGCCTCGCTGATCTTGTGCAGGAAATCATTCAGCTCTCTCGGCTTCAGGATTCAGACGTGCTCGCGGATTCCGACTTCGTGGAAGTAGACCATATCGTGAAAGAAGCCCTCGACCGGGTTCGGGTTGAGGCAGAAGACCGCGGCATCAAGCTATTTTCCGGCGGCCAAACGGGCTTACGGGTGTACGGCGATCGCAGCCTGCTGACAACTGCCGTGCGAAACCTCCTCGACAATGCAGTGAGATACTCTCGCCCGCACGGGCAGGTCTCTGTGGGTGTGACGTCGGATTCGGGAGAAGTCCATATCGCCGTCGTCGACGCCGGGGAAGGAATTCCCGCAGAAGCTCGCGACAGGATTTTCGAACGGTTTTACAGGGGTGACCGTGCTCGCTCACGGGAAACTGGTGGCTCGGGACTAGGCCTGAGCATTGTCAAACACGTCACCGCCGACCACGGCGGGCGAATTAAGTTATGGAGCCAGAAAGGACAAGGGTCGACATTCACCATGATCCTGCCCGAAGCATTCCACGGAGCCAACTGGTCCATGTCCGCCTCAACACAAGAGGAATTGTCGAAGACCGATACAGTGAGCGGTGAAGCATCCACAGGGATCGACGGAGAGTCACGATGACACACATTCTTGTTGTAGAAGACGAACCCACGTACCGCGAAATGCTTGAGTTCAACTTGAGCCGCGACGGATTCAGGGTTACGACGGCGGCTGACGGGCCGAGCGCCCTCGAAAAATTCGGCGCGTCGGAACCGGATTTAATTGTTCTCGACCTGATGTTGCCCGGCATGAGTGGCAACGAGGTCTGCCGCCAGATCCGCCAAGATTCAAACGTTCCGATCATTATGCTCACGGCTAAGGACTCGGAAATTGACAAGGTGGTCGGTCTCGAAATCGGTGCCGACGACTACGTAACGAAGCCGTATTCCTACCGCGAGCTTGCCGCTCGTATCCGCGCGATCCTGCGCCGTATGGCGGATGTTTCCGAGGTGGAGTCGGACGTGCTTCGCGTCGGACGAATCGAAATGGACCAGGACGCCCACGTCGTGCGCGTGGATGGGCACGAAATTAAGATGCCGTTGCGCGAGTTCGAGCTTCTCGAACTCTTCATGCAAAACCCAGATCGCGTGCTCACCCGTGGCCAGATCCTTGATCGTATTTGGGGGCTGGATTACATCGGCGACTCTAAAACGCTCGACGTGCACGTCAAGCGCATCCGCTCCAAGATCGAGGAGTCAACCTCCAAGCCTTCTGCACTCCTCACCGTTCGCGGTTTGGGATACAAACTCGTCTCCAAACCGGAGTAACTGCGACGTTTTCTTCACGCGAAACAGGGCACCGGTAATTGGGGGAAACGCGATGGTAGAATAGGAAACTAGGCTACGTAGAAAGAGTGATCCCCCAGTGTCGAGATTCAAAATTGGCGAGACCGTCGTTTACCCGCACCACGGCGCGGCGTACATCGAAGACATCTCCGAAAAGACGATGCGCGGCGAAACGCGCACATACCTGACGCTGCGAATCTTGCAGGGCGAACTGGTTATTCAGGTACCGGAGGAATCGATCGAGAAGGTCGGCCTTCGTGACGTCTCGAATGAAGAACAGCTCGAAAAGGTGTTCGACGTGCTGCGAGAAGAGGATGTGGAGGAACCGTCTAACTGGTCGCGCCGCTACAAGGCGAACGGTGAGAAGCTGACCTCCGGCGACGTCAACAAGGTTGCTGAAGTAGTTCGTGACCTGACGCGCCGAAACATGGAGCGAGGCCTCTCGGCCGGCGAGAAACGCATGCTTGGTCAAGCACGAACGATTCTTGGATCCGAGGTCGCGCTCGCGCGTGACATCACCGACGACGATGCTGACGTGCTGCTCGACGAAATTATGGGCGTCGAGGATCTGGACGTCGAATCCGCGTCGTCCGCTGAGTAGGGCGAGGCGGGGAAGCTTGTGAGCGGGCACGTTTCCGCCGTCATTGCAGGAGCTGGTTCTGGTACGAGGCTCGGTGCCAGCGTGCCGAAGGCGCTGGTTGAACTTGGCGGTGTTCCGTTAATTGTGCATGCTATTCGCGGTATGAATAGTGCGGGAGTCGACGACGTCGTTGTGACTATTCCCGCTGGAGATGCGGCGCGCGATCTGTTCGATGCCGCACTTGTTGCTGGTGGAGTACGTGCGCGACTAGTCGTTGGCGGTTCAACACGTCAGGAATCCGTTGCGCGCGGACTGGAAGCTATCGACACCGAGTTTGTTCTGATTCACGACGCCGCTCGGGCACTGACGCCCGTGGCAGTGATCGATCGCGTGCTCGAGGCCTTGGGGGCTGGTTACGACGCCGTTGTGCCGGCGCTCGAGGTCACCGACACGATCAAAGAAGTGAGCCCCGTGATGACATTGAGGTTTCCTCCGGTTGTGCGGGTGACACGAACGCTGAATCGCAGCGTGCTACGGGCTATGCAAACTCCGCAAGGTTTCCGCGCGGAGCTGGTGCGCGAGGCACACCGGGCCGGCGAAGACTTGAGTGCCAGCGAGGCGAGTGCCGCCCCGGACGATGCGGCGCTTATCGAAGCGCTGGGCAAACAGGTTGTGCTCGTTGAAGGCTCGCACGAGGCGATGAAGGTGACCACGCCGTCGGATCTCGCCGTCGCGGAGATGCTGGTGAAGGCGCGAGGTGAACTGTGACGATTCGCGTTGCCACGGCATTCGATGCTCACACATTTTCTGATGACCCTAAGCGGGCACTCTGGCTCGGGTGCCTCGAATGGGAGGGCGTGCCGGGGCTGGTCGGCCATTCCGACGCCGATGTCGCCGCTCACGCCGCCTGTGATGCCCTGCTCATGGCCACTGGCATCGGCGAACTGGGAACCATTTTTGGCACCGGTCGTCCCGAATGGGATGGTGCCTCCGGCGAAACGTTGTTGCGTGAATCTGTGCGGCTCGTGCGCGAGGCCGGTTGGGAGATTGCAAACG
>JAAYGH010000323.1 GCA_012727825.1 Trueperella sp. | reverse complement strand
GTCCGACGGATCGAACACGTTGCCGTCGACGTCCCTGTAGGGCACGTCATCTTTGTAGATGTAGGGCGGATTCGTGCCTTCGTGGCCCGCGTAGTAAATAACGTCCGCAGTGTGGTTGGTAATGATGTCGAAGTAGACGTCTATGCCCATCGCGTGGGCCTCGTCGATGAGGGCCTTGAGCTCCTCGTTCGTGCCAAAGTGCGGATCGATCTGGGTGAAGTCGGTGATCCAGTAGCCGTGGTAGCCGGCCGACTCCTCGCCCGGGCCACCCTGAACCGGGCGGTTGACGAAGGATGGCGTCAGCCAGATGGCCGTCTGCCCCAGATCGCGAATGTAGGGAAGCTGCTCGCGCAGGCCCTGGATGTCTCCACCGTGGAAGAAGCCACGATCTGTGGGATCAAAGCCGGAAACCAAGCGGTCCTCCTGGCTGCAATCGACCGGCAGGACGCCGTCGTCGCCCACGTGCCCAGTGGCGATACAGGAATCATTGCTCGGATCGCCGTTTGCGAAGCGATCTGTGAGGACGAAGTAGAAGTTCTCGCCCTCGCCCGGATCGCGGAACGGCTCGGCGATGAGCGCGTCGTCGGCGTCGGTGTACTCCCCTGGCAGGGCCGGATCGTCAACCGAGACCTTCTTCGTCGCCTCGTCAAAGGAGAACGTCAACGTCCGCGGCTCATCGACGATGAGCGGGTAGTTGCCATCGCCACTGCCGTATTCCTCCTCCCACGAGTTATCGATCGTGATCTTGAATTCGTGATTACCGGCCGGGATGTCGAAATCGGCGGTCCAGACGCCGTCGCCATCCTCATCGGTCAAGCTGGAGGCGGCACAGGCCTCGTCCCAGTCCTTCGAACATCCCAGTGCCGTCTGCATCGTTCCGGCGAGCGTCACATTCGACGCCGCTGCAGCTGCCGGGGCCGCGAAACCCGCAAATGCGGGTAGGCCCACGAATAGTGCAAGGAGGATGCCAAAGAGGCGCGAAGGCATTGTTTTAGATCGTGTATTCAATCGTCAGACTCCCTCGTCTGTCAGCGCGGGTGTGCGCATAATGCCTTGGCGCCGACTCTAGCGCGAGAGTGTGACGTGAGCCATCCCGAACCTGCAAAATGCAAGCAAGAATTCTTTGAAATTTTCAGAATAGGCACCTGACCTGCGCAAACGCTTGTCTGGATACGATCCATTTAAACTTACTGCAAGTAAAGTCCGACCAACTACACAAAAAGCCTGAACTTTCGTTCAGGCTTTGGAGTGGACCCTACCGGGCTCGAACCGATGACACACGCGGTGTAAACGCGTTGCTCTACCAACTGAGCTAAGGGTCCGCGAAACATCCTAACCGCGAATTGCTCAGATAGAAAACTTTTGAGAACTTTCGCTGGCTAGCTCACAATTTGAAACGCAGTCCAGCCTGTAGGCAGATAGCGGGTGGTGGTCACCATGAGGCCCGCCGTGCGCGCCGCATCATCCACATCCTCCATCGGCACCGCAAGCGGTTGACTCGGATCTGGAACAATCAACCAAATGTGGGAGGCATCGTCAGCAAATCCTGCACGGCAATCGACGAGGAGATCTGCAAGATCGTCGGTGTCGCCGTCGTCGGACCTCCACCATGCGATTGCGCCATCTGCTGAACCTCGGTACCCCTCGTCTTCGAGTTGCTCGCCTGTGATCTCTTCAATCGTTGAGCGCAACTCCATGTCGACGTCGTTGTCAAAACCAAACTCCTGAATGAGCTGACCTGCATCGAAGTCGAAATCCTTACCCGTATCCCGGGACACATCCGCCACCTTTCGCGTGATCGTTTTCAATAACTGCCAGTCTAAGGCTTGTAAGGCGATGATGCGAAACGTTCGGTTGGCGTGCAGAGTGAACGGGCCAAGCTCAGTTGTGCATGTGGTGGTGAGGGTTCTCCTGATCTCGGTTATCAATTATCAGTGGGGTCTTACGGCCTAAAAAGGTAACCTAGGTATCAGCGCATGATTTGGGAAATCGTGCAGACGAACTTACAGAGGAGTAATCGTGAGTCAACAGCCAATTAGGCCTCTCATTAACGGCTTGCTGAGCCAAGTACCGGACATCAATCCGGAAGAAACGCAGGAATGGATCGAGTCGATTGAGGGACTCATCGATAGCCAAGGCGCTCCGCGCACCCGCTATCTCCTTCAGGCGATGCAAAACCACGCCCGCC
>JAAYGH010000322.1 GCA_012727825.1 Trueperella sp. | reverse complement strand
GCGTGATACTGCTCGTCTACGTCTTCAAGCTGAAGCTCGGGAAGGGCCTCAGTATTCCGGACATCATGGCAGTATCCATGGTTTCCGGTATCGGCTTCACGGTCTCGCTCCTGATCGCAACCCTCTCGTTCGCGGCAGACGATCCGGCTGGCCCACACGCCCGCGTGGCCGTCCTACTCGGCACGTTCATCTCGCTCGTGCTCGGCGCGATCCTGCTCCGCTGGCGCGCAGCCTGGCATGCAAAGCACCCGCACATTGCGGCCGCGGCTGACGCTGCCAGCGATGTTGCAGAGGGTAAAGTTCCGTCCGACGATTCGAAGAAGACCTGGGGCGAGGTCGAGGGCGGCGAGCCCGAAGTCGGGCCTGGTAAGTACGACCGCTAAAAATTCCGGTCGTTAAAGTCACTGCGGGAGGCGCTGGATTATTCCAGCGCCTCCCGCGTTTCGATTCACTTTTATTCGACGACGACGGTAGGGCTCTATCGTCTAGCGGGCACCATGCCTGTGAGCAGCTTAGAGCGCCGGCGGGTTGGGCTCACGGGCTGCCCATAGGGCAAGGCCGTCGAGGATGTCATGCTCTGAGGTGATCGTGTGCGTGAGCGGTACCTTTGAAGCGGTCTCCTCGGCTACCCGCCGAATAATTTCTTGCCACACGAGCGCACCAGAATGAATCACGTCCACTCGTCCGGGGTGCATGAAGGGAAGACTCGAGCGTTCTTGTGCGGTGGAGCGGATGAACCATTCGCACGTGCCGTCCGCTTCAGCAAGAGACATCTCGGCGCCGTGGATCTTGTCCGGTTCATACGCGGGAAGATCAAGAACCTTCGCCGTGATCGTGGTGATCGTGCCCGACAGGCCAATGAGCGTGCGGGTCGCGGACAAGTCCAGGCCTGTGCGATCAAGAGCCAACTGCACGTCGGCACGGGCCGCAGCGACTTCCTCTTCGCTCACCGGATCGTGCTCGAAATGACGCTCGCGCATACGAACACAACCCACGTCCATCGACGCGGCCCCGAGAATCGTTCCGTCATTGAGCCCCAGCACCAACTCGGTTGACCCGCCGCCCAAGTCCACTGTCAGAAAAGGCTCCTGGGTAGAACCACCAAGCACCGACGTCGCGCCTTCGAAGGACGCACGCGCCTCTTCATCGCCAGACAGAACCTGAACGTCGACTCCGAGCCGTTCTTTGACGCCGTCGAGAAACAGATCGCGATTGGACGCGTCGCGCGTCGCTGACGTCGCGGCGAAGCGAATGGACTCAACACCGTGCTCGCGGCACTGATCCCCGTACTCGTCAACGAACCGGAGCGTGCGCTCGAGAGCCTGGGGGTCGAACTGGCCGGTTCGATCCACGCCCTGTCCTAGCCGGGCGACCTCCATTCGCCGAACCACGTCTTCAAGTGGCTGATCGTCCCCCGGAACGTCCGCGATGAGGAGGCGGATCGAGTTCGTTCCGCAGTCAATTCCAGCGACTCTCATCGCACACCTCCACCTTTGGACTCGCCCCTCGCTCCACCCTGGGACTCCCCCCTCGGGTCGTCACAGTTACACACATCGCGATCCCAGCCAGCGAGCTCAAGCGCTTCGTCACCAGCAGGAATAACGCCCGGGCCAACCGCGAGCGCGTAGCCTGCCAGTGCGTGTAAACACTTCACACGATCGGGCATACCACCCGCCGAGCTGTCTTTAATTTCGGGGACATCGGCAAGCATTTCGCGGCGCTCCACGTACACCCCGTGTGCTCGCTCGTGTAAGGCTCGGTAGTCCGCATCCGAGACCAGCCGCTCGTTAAAGCTCGTCATCCCACCAGAGCTTTCGATACGAGAAATCTCTTTCACGAGGAACGGTAACGTGAGGTAAAACAGCGTGGGGAACGGCGTACCGTCCTGCAATCGCGGATACGTGATCGTCACGGCCGGGTTGCCGCATGCGCATCGAGCACCGATGCCGACGAGCCCGCGCGGGTAACGGCCAAGCTGATCAGTGATGATGTCGTGATCAAACTCGCGGATCTCCGTGGCATTTTCGGCCACGCGTGTCAACGTCTCCAAAGGGATCGTAGGGGTTTCATTCATGAGAACAAGCCTACCGCTTGCCTCCGACACCGCCTAAGGCTGGTCGGTGGGGGC
>JAAYGH010000321.1 GCA_012727825.1 Trueperella sp. | reverse complement strand
TGGAGGATTCAGGTGCAGGGCATGGGGCCATCGTCGCATCGGATGTCACTCACCTTGCCTACCTCGCGCCGAACTACGAGACGTATTGGACTGGCTCGATGGGCGAGGTGATCCCACACGCGTGGGTGGTTCAGCTCGATGAACCGCTCGCGGAAAAGATTGCGTATGCGCAGGCCAGATGGGGTGGCACGTGGACGGCGCACGTCCATGGCCGCGTGGTGCTCCTGACGAGTGGCGAGTTCACCGACTTCTAAGTGCCAAGGCGTCCGCCCGTCATCGGGCACTCGGGCCCGCCGATCTGTCGTCTAAGGCCGTCTGCGTCGCCTGTTGGCACAGTTGGCGAACTTTGTAGATCCACGTCACAAAAAATGAGATCATACAGATATGAATGAACGTGCTGGCAAACTTGCCCAAGAAGAAGATCTTATCGATGTTGATGCTCTGGTGTCGGCGTACTACGACACGGTGCCGGATCCAGACGATCCGACCCAGCAGGTCGTATTCGGAACCTCTGGACATCGCGGCTCCGCATTTGACGGAGCATTCAACGAGGCCCACATTGTTGCAACGACGCAGGCAATCGTGGAGTATCGGCGGACGCAGGGAATCGATGGCCCGATCTACGTTGGTCGCGACCCTCATGCACTGTCAGAACCCGCAGAGAGAACGGCGCTTGAGGTCCTCGCCGCGAACGATGTCGAGGTCCGGGTTGACGCCCGAAATTCTTGGACGCCCACCCCGGCTGTGTCGCTAGCGATTCTGACCGCCAATGGAGCTGACACGGCGGAAGGCGTGCGCACCCAGGGCCCCGGCCTTGCGGATGGCATCGTCATTACGCCGTCGCACAACCCGCCACGCGATGGTGGATTCAAGTACAACCCGCCGCACGGTGGCCCGGCCGACACGGATGCCACCGAGGTCATCGCGGCGCGCGCGAACGAACTTCTACGCGATGAGGGCTGGAAGAGGGTCAAGCGCGTGCAGTACGACCAGGCGCGCAACGCTGACACGACCCGCGGACACGACTACCTCTCGGCATACGTGGACGACCTCTCGTCGATCCTCGATCTCGAAGCAATCCGCTCGGCCGGCATCCGTATTGGTGCGGATCCGATGGGTGGCGCGTCGGCAGAGTACTGGGGCGCGATTGGTGAACGCTACGGGCTCGACCTAACCGTCGTGAACCCCGAGGTCGATCCCACCTGGCGCTTTATGACGCTCGATTGGGACGGCAAGATCCGCATGGACTGCTCCTCACCGCACGCGATGGCATCGCTCCTGGATCGGATGAAGCCGGGTGCTGATGGCGCTTCGCCGTTCGATATCGCCACGGGCAACGATGCAGACGCCGACAGGCACGGCATCGTGACCCCCGAGGGCGGCCTGATGAACCCGAATCACTACCTCGCTGTTGCGATCAACTACCTATTTACCCATCGTCCGGAGTGGATGGAAGACGTTGGCGTGGGTAAGACGCTCGTCTCGTCGTCGCTCATCGATCGGGTCGTCAAGGGCATGGGCAAGAACATGGTTGAGGTCCCCGTGGGCTTCAAGTGGTTCGTGCCTGGCCTTATCTCTGGCGATATCGGCTTCGGCGGCGAGGAGTCCGCAGGTGCGTCGTTCCTTCGTAAAAACGGAACGGTGTGGTCCACTGACAAGGATGGCCTCATCCTCGATCTGCTGGCATCGGAGATTATGGCTGTGACGGGCAAGTCCCCGGCGGTCCTCCACCGGGAGCTAACCGATACGTACGGCGAATCCGCCTACGCCCGCATCGACGCCGCTGCTACTCCGGCCGAGAAGGCCAAGCTCAAGGCACTCTCCCCCGAGGATGTCACGGCAACCGAACTAGCCGGCGAGCCCATCAAGGAGCGCTTGGTGAATGCGCCGGGCAATGACCAGCCTATCGGCGGCCTCAAGGTCACCACGGAAAACGCGTGGTTCGCTGCTCGCCCATCGGGCACGGAGGACGTGTACAAGATCTACGCAGAATCCTTCCTCGGCGAAGAGCACCTCAAGAAGGTCCAGGCAGAAGCGAAAGATGTTGTGAACGGGGCACTCGGGCAGTAGGCCTGACAACCACATGACGGGGGTGGGATCGGAACGCATGTTTCCGATCCCACCCCCGTTTTCCATGCTCCGTAGCGGCCGCTACCGCCTTCACCGGGGCCCGCCGCCACCGCCCCCAAAAGGACCCTTCGTGCATCAAAGGGCACCTAAATACCGCATTTAAGACCACTGCGATGCACTCAGGTGCAATGTGAACGACCTGCGCCAGACCCAGACGCTACCGCCCTTACCGGGGCCCGCCACTACCGCCCTCAAAAGGGCCCTTCACGCATCAAAGAGCACCTAAACACCGCATTTAAGACCCCTGTGATGCACGCAGGTGCAACCTGAACGACCTGCGCCAGACCCAGACGCTCGCTTTCCCACCTGAGCACAAGCGGGTCGCCCTGAGCACAAGCGGTCGCCCTGCGGCCCTAAGCCACGGGCATCGCAACCAAACGCCCGCCGATACGCGCCACATCGACATCCACGCCAAAGATCTCTTCCAACTGATCCGCTCGCATGACGTCCACCGGATCGCCTTGTGCGACGAGATGCCCGTGCTTCAGAGCGATCATCGTGTCCGAGTAAGCTGCCGCCGTGTTGACGTCGTGAATGACGATAACCACCGATATACCTCGGGTGTCACACACCCTTCGCAGGTGGCGCATCATGTCGCGTGCGTGGCGCATATCGAGCGCCGACAGCGGCTCGTCGAGCAACAAATACTTCGTGTCCTGCGCGAGCGCCATGGCAATAAACGCCCGCTGGCGTTGCCCACCGGAGAGCTCGTCCAAGAAGCGATCCGCATTGTCGCGCATGTTCACACAGTCCAGCGCGTCGGCCACATGCGCGTAGTCCTCGCGCGTACGCCGGCCCTTCGAATGCGGGTGTCGCCCGAGCATCACGAGCTCTGCCACCGACAAGCGAATGGCCAGATGGTTCTCCTGGCGCAATATCGCGATCGTGCGCGCAAGCTCTTCTGAGTCCCACTCAGATAGTTCCTTACCGTCGATCCTGATGTCGCCGCCGAGCAGCGGATGCAGCCGGCCGATGCCGGCAAGCAACGTCGACTTTCCAGCTCCGTTCGGGCCGATCATTGCAGTGACGCCCGAGTCCGGAATGGTAAGGCTGACATCGTGAACGACGGGGTCGCCGTCGTAACTCATCGTCACATTCGAAATTTCGATCATCGGCGCGTCCCCCGCAAAATCATTATCAACAGCAACAAGCCGCCAACCAACTCCAAAATCACTGGCAGAATCGTCGCTTGGTTTAACACATGCTCGAGGATTGCCTGCCCTCCGACGAGCACCACGATTCCTATCCCACTCGACGCGAGTAAAAGATCTCGAAGTCGGTTGGATCCACCTGCATATACCGCGATATTCACGATGAGCAGGCCGAAGAACATAAGCGGACCAACCAGCGCGGTTGCGCTGGCAACGAGGACCGTCGACGCCGTGAGCGCCAGCCGCACTTCTTTGCGGTAGCGCAGACCTAATCCTCGAGCGAGGTCAGGCCCCAGCGCGAGGATGTCCCATTGTGGGCTCCGCTTCCAGATGTAGGCAAGCGCAAGAATCGCCAGTACGGTCGCAACGCCGAGCGCCTCGGTATTAATCACTGCGAACGACGCCGTCGACGCGTCCGCAACCGCCAAGTACTCGCCTGGATCCATGACTGTCGACAGCAGTGAGGTGAGCGAACGGAAGAACGTACCCACGACGATCCCCACGAGCACGAGCAGGTAAACGTTTGAGCGCCCGCGTCGTAAAACGACCAGGAAGAGGGAGACAGCAACGAGAGTCATCAGCGCTGCGTTGATGAGGAACACAATCGAGTTCGGCACTTGCCCAATCACGGCCGAGCCGAAGAAGAAAATCGACGCCGTGGCCATGAGCTGGAACATCGAATCGAAGCCCATGACGGATGGGCTGAGGATTCTGTTGCGTGTGACGGCCTGGAACACGGCTGTCGCCACCGACAGGGCCACAGCCACGAGAATGAGCGCCGCAAGCCGACTCAGTCGAAGTGGACCGATGATTGCCCACGCGTCGAGAGCATCATAGGTTATGAAAAATACGCTCACCACGACGACCGCGATACCAATGATCGTCAAGCGTCTGCGGATGGTGGAGCGGCGCGAGTTGATGGCGCGGTCGATATCGGTCACGTCGGGCG
>JAAYGH010000320.1 GCA_012727825.1 Trueperella sp. | reverse complement strand
ACTGTAGACAGCGCGAGAATGATCGCGACAACAAAGACGGGATGACGCATAGAAATGTGCATGGATGTTCCTTTCGACGTGGCTATCCTTGCCGAAAGTACGACAACCCCGTCGTCGCTCACCCCATTTTGTGGATCGCGGCGCCGTTTCGTTGGTTGTGGATAAAGATTTAAACAATTTAAGGATAATGCCGTGTAAACCCCGCCGACTTATGCGGGGTTTACACGGAAACTCAATACCGTGACCCGATACTCCCCCGCGGAACGTGCACTTGCGTCCACGTTCGCCAAAACGCTCATTGCCCGCCGCAAAGAACTTGGTCTTACCCAAGAACAAGTAGCCCTCGACGCCGGTGTAGACCGTAACCACTACCAGCTCATGGAGCACGCGCGTTCAGACCGCAAGACCAACAGCCCGGCGAATCCGCGCCTGTCAACGTTGATCAAGCTCGCAAAAGTCTTTGACTGCACGGTCCACGACCTTCTCGACTCAGCTCTCGAAGAGTACAAGGCCGTTGAAGCGTCGCATCCCGTTGACGAGCGGTTAACGTAGCGCCCAGGCTGCCACAGCGCTCGCGGCCGCAACATTGAGCGAATCAACGCCTGCCCGCATCGGTATCGTCACGGCGTAGTCAGTTGTCGAGATCGTCCGCGCTGCTAGGCCATCACCCTCCGTACCGAGCACGAAGGCAACCTTGCCGGAGCGAACCTCATTCAAAGCCGCAAATTCATCGAGGCTAACAGCGTTATGAGACAGAGCCAACGACGCCGTGATCCACCCATGTTCGCGAAGGGTCGCTATCGATTGTGGCCAGTTAGGTATGCGAGTCCACGGGATCTGAAAGACAGTGCCCATCGAAACTTTAATGGCACGGCGATAAAGTGGATCAGCGCAGTGGTCGGTAGCGAGAACGGCATCAACACCAAGCGCGGCAGCAGAACGGAAAATGGCGCCGACATTTGTATGATCGGTGAGGCTCTCGAGCACGAAGATTCGGCGGGCGTCGCCCAGGTCAGCGAGAAACTCCTCTGGGCCCGCCAGTTCAGGTCGGTTCATTGACGCTATCGCGCCACGATGTATCCGAAAGCCTGTCAGCTCCTCAAGGAGTTGATCCGGAAGAACAAAAAGCGGGACGTGATCGTTGAACATCTGTGCGAACGTGTCTACCCATCGCCGAGTCATCACTGCCGCGCGCGGCGTGTGCCCTGCTTCGAGTGCACGTCGAATAACCTTCTCGCCCTCAGCGAGATACAACCCACGCTCAGAATCCAATTTCTTGCGGAGTGCGACGTCGGTCAGCCGGAGGAAGTCGTCAAGGCGAGGGTCGCTTAGGTCAGATACGTCAATAATCACAGAACTACTTTGCCAGACAAACGGTGGCCCAAGGAAAAATCCTTGGGCCACCGAGCGTACAAGACTTAGGTGATCGGGTTGTTCGGATCGAGCGGGTCAACCGGATCATCTTGGCCGACCGGATCGTCGTGGTTAACCGGTTCAGCCTGATCGGCCTGCTGGCCGCTTGACTGACGCGGATTGAACGGTTGGCCCGAATGCGTACCAGACTCTTCAGCCTCGGAAGACGCACGATTAGCCTCACCACGTGCACTCGCAAGAGCTTCGTCCACATCTGGCAAGCTGGTGCTTGCGAGCGAATCAGCAAGGCCGTCGTCGAGACCGTCGAGGTTCACTTGGATAGGCTCCTCGTTGGCGAGGTCGCCCCCGTCTTTCTTCTTGCCTGTGAAGCCAGTGGTGACGGCGTCAAGAGCGGCAGTGAGCTCGGTCGGAACGATCCAAAGCTTGGAGGACTTCGAATCAGCAATCTTCGGGAGAACCTTCAAGTACTCGTAGCTTAGGAGCTTCGGATCGGCGTTACCGCGATGGATAGCGTCGAAGACCTGCAGAATTGCTCGAGATTCACCCTGTGCCTCAAGGATCTTTGCCTGTGCCGATCCCTCAGCACGCAGGATAGAGGACTGCTTCTCACCCTCGGCAGTGAGGATCGCAGACTGTTTGACACCTTCGGCGGTCAGAATCGCCGCACGGCGATCTCGCTCGGCCCGCATCTGCTGTTCCATCGCGGACTGCACAGTTGCTGGCGGATCAATCGCCTTCAGCTCGACTCGAGAGACGCGAATGCCCCAGCGGCCTGTTGCTTCGTCAAGGACACCACGAAGCTGGCCGTTAATCTGGTCTCGACCCGTCAGCGCCTGCTCCATGTCCATCGAACCGATGATATTACGCAGGGTGGTGACGGCGAGCTGCTCGATACCCGCCATGGGGTCGGCAATCTCGTATGT
>JAAYGH010000319.1 GCA_012727825.1 Trueperella sp. | reverse complement strand
TCGGCTACAAGACCGAGGGCGTTATTCCCTCCAAGGAACTTTCCATCAAGCACGACATCGATCCAGATGATGTTGTCGAGGTTGGTGACGAAATCGAGGCTCTCGTACTCCAGAAGGAGGACAAGGAGGGTCGCCTGCTCCTGTCGAAGAAGCGTGCACAGTACGAACGCGCATGGGACAAGATCGAAGAAGTCAAGGAAGCGGACGGTGTTGTCACCGGTTCCGTCATCGAGGTCGTCAAGGGCGGCCTGATCCTCGACATTGGTCTGCGTGGCTTCCTTCCGGCATCGCTCGTTGAAATGCGTCGCGTCCGCGACCTCCAGCCGTACATCGGCCGCGAGCTCCAGGCCAAGATCATTGAACTGGACAAGAACCGCAACAATGTTGTTCTTTCGCGCCGCGCATGGCTCGAGCAGTCACAGTCCGAGATTCGCGCTCACTTCCTTGACACCCTGCAGAAGGGCCAGGTCCGTGAGGGCGTTGTCTCTTCGATCGTCAACTTCGGTGCGTTCGTTGATCTCGGTGGCGTCGATGGTCTCGTCCACGTCTCGGAGCTCTCCTGGAAGCACATCGATCACCCATCCGAGGTTGTCGAGGTCGGCCAGCCAGTCACCGTCGAAGTGCTCGATGTGGACATGGATCGCGAGCGTGTGTCACTTTCGCTCAAGGCTACTCAGGAAGACCCGTGGCAGACATTTGCACGTACCCACCGAATCGGTCAGGTCGTGCCGGGCAAGGTCACCAAGCTTGTTCCGTTCGGCGCATTCGTGCGTGTCGAAGATGGCATCGAAGGTCTCGTCCACATCTCGGAGCTCGCGCAACGTCACATTGACTTGCCAGAGCAGGTTGCCAAGGTTGGCGACGAGGTTTTCGTCAAGATCATCGACATCGATCTTGAGCGCCGCCGCATTTCTCTGTCTCTGAAGCAGGCGAACGAGGGTGTGGATCCAACTTCGGAAGACTTCGATCCGTCGATGTATGGAATGACCGCCGAGTACGACGAGGATGGCAACTACAAGTACCCCGAGGGTTTCGACCCGGAGGCGAACGAGTGGCTCGAGGGCTACGAGGAGAACCAGACTGCTTGGGAAGCCGAGTACGCCGAGGCAGAATCTCGTTGGACCAAGCACAAGGAGCAGGTTATCGCTCATCAGGAAGCCGACGCTCAGTCGATGGCTTCGGGAGCAGGCTCCGCTTCGGTGGATGCCCCGCCAGCATCCTACTCGTCGGGCAACGAGCCGTCGGGCAGCGATGCGTCAGGTACGCTCGCGTCAGACGAAGCACTTGCTGCTCTTCGCGAGAAGCTGACCGGCAACTAATATTGCCGACGCACTAGGCTGTAGCTAGTAGGGAAGGGGGCACCGCAAGGTGCCCCCTTCGCCGTCGTGTACCTTACCATTGACTATCTTTTCTATTGACGACGGCGTGACGCTCGTCGAACACATTTTGGACGCTTTGTCGAAGGAGAATTGATGCTCACACTGGCCCTCACTGGAGGAATTGGTTCTGGAAAGTCGCTGGTTGCATCAATCTGGAAGAGCCTTGGCGCACATGTCATCGATGCCGATCACGTGGCGCGCGAAATCGTTGAACCGGGCACGCCTGCCCTCGAACAGATCAGTGAACGGTGGGGGAGAGACGTTATCGGCAGCGACGGCCGATTGGACCGCCAAGCGCTCGCCACAATCGTCTTTCAACACGCGCCCGAGCGGGCGATGCTGAATTCCATCACGCACCCTGCGGTCGCAGAAGAGGTCAAGAGCCAGCTACGGGCAATTCGGGAAAATGAGCCCAACGCCGTCGTCGTATATGACGTCCCGCTCCTCGTAGGCCAGGCGGGTCAATTTTCGATGACGGCGAACGTCACAGTCAATGCGGACGAACTTATTCGAATTGCTCGGCTAAAGGACACGCGCGGAATGTCGGGAGAGGATGCCCGGGCGCGGATCAATTCGCAACCGACAGACGTCGAGCGCACGGCGATCGCTGATGTTGTGATCATCAACGAAGGCGACGAAGCTGATCTTCGTGCTGACCTTGAAGAGATTTGGCAAGCGTGGATCGTCCCGTTTAATTCAAGGCTGACTACTGGGAAGTTCGACGAGGTCGAGATTCCAGCCAGCGAGGCGGTGGTCTACCGAGATGCTCTTGGGCTTCAGGTTGAACGGCTTGAATCGCTGGGTATTGAGGTC
>JAAYGH010000318.1 GCA_012727825.1 Trueperella sp. | reverse complement strand
GCACGAGTGTCCACGTGAGAGCGAGCATCGCGGCAATGCCATTTACGATCCAGATCCGGCGCATAGAATGTCGCGCCGTCAGTTCGCCTACCACCGGGCCGAACACGACACCGGCGAATGTGACGACGAGCAGGATTGCGGACGCGGCAGCCGGACCAAAACCTTGGTGAATCTGAAGGAACGGGACGCCCCACAGCAGGAGGAAGACAGTCATTGGGAAGTTGCCGACCCAGTGTGTCCAAAAGCCTAGCCACGACGCGGGCTCGCGAAGAGTCTGCCCCAACGTGATCTCTTCCGTGTCTGACACGGTGGAGGTCAGTTGGCGAGCAAGATCCTCGTCATCCTCTTCAATATGGGTAATCGTCCATTGTCTGGGTGTATCGCGGATGAATGCGAGTGCGAGCACCGCAATCACTAAACCAATGATCGTCAATCCGCCGAAGGCCGGTGCCCACCCAACGTTCGCCAACATAAAGGCAAACGGTACAGAGGAAATGAACTGGCCTAGGCCACCAACGATCCCCGTGAGCTGCGTGAATAATGGAGCGCGCCGGGGGGAAAACCACGACGGGACGATGCGGATGACTGATGTAAACGCAGTTGCATCTCCCAGACCCACGAGGACGCGGGCTGCGAGCGCGAGTCCGACCGTGTCAGAAAGGGCCATGCCGATCTGCCCCACGGCCAAAATGAGTGCGCCACTGCCGAGCATGATGCGCGGCCCGTATTTGTCGAGCAAGACCCCTACGGGGATTTGCGCAGCTGCGTACACGCCGACTTGGACGACTGTGAACAGCGAGAGCGTTGCGGCGTTGATGTCGAATCGGTCAATGGCTACGAGTCCGGCAACGCCGAATGATGTTCGCCCTGCGACCGCCACGGCATAGACCGCGACGGCCATAAGCCAGACGAAGATTGCCACCTTGTGGCGATTCATTCTCCCTCAGTTTCCTCTGTGGTGTCAGTGTCAAGATCAGGGTCGGGTGGGCGCTGGGAATGCGGGGTGTCACCGACCGCGTCCTCTGGCACGAAGGTTTGCCCGTGTCGCAGGCCGTTGCCCATACGCCGCAGGTCATCGGAGTAGTGCGTATCCTGCTTGAGTTTTTGGACCCGATCGAGCGGGGACGAATCGTGGCTCGCCAGAAATTGCTCAACGGCGTCACCGATTTCGTCCGACGACGGGATACGCGGCACAGTCTCCACGTTCGTTACGAAGCCGAGCTCCGATTCGTCGTAATCCTGCTCAAGCTTTTTCACGAGGCCGTCAAAATCAGTGCCTTCAACGCGTAGTTCGGCAATGGCCTTTTGCTGATTGTCTTCGAGCTGTTCAAGATCCCCAAGTGGGAAGGTCGGGCCTCCGCGTGCCGCGAGCATCTTGGTAGCCGCGAGCGCACCCGCGAAAAACGGGCTCTCCCCGCGCACAAGATAGAACGGTACGCGCACGCGAATATTGAGAACCGAGATCGCTTCCTCGGCTGCCATGTGCTCAAAGACGTCCGAGAGCTCCGCGTGGTGTTCAGCAAAACCTTCGACCACTGGATGCTAGCCGGCCATCTCCGTGGAGCGGATAAGCATATCGACTGGGCGTGTGTGCGGAACTGGCGCGGGCAATGCTGCGAAGGAATAGACCTGGTCAACTTCGAAGCGATTGATGATATCGATGATCGTCTCGGAGACTTCACGCCAGCGGAAATCCGGCTCTTGGCCAGTGAGGTACAGGAAATTCTCGCCCTGAACGTCAGTGACAAGCGAGAG
>JAAYGH010000317.1 GCA_012727825.1 Trueperella sp. | reverse complement strand
GAATCGGCCTGCTCCTGCCAAAACTTCCCATCTTTGACGAGATCTCGCAAAGGTGCGAGCCACTTTTCAGCCTCCCCAGCGGTGAGGTTTCCAGCATCTTGAAGCTTCTTAACCGCTCCATCGACGAGATTGCGAAGGCGGAGGGAATTGGCGCGAGTTTCGCGTCCGGTGCGTTCGGTCGGCATCATTAGAGTGAGGCCGACGCCGTTCGCGGGCGGCTCCTTCAGAGCCTCGATGTCGAAAATGTCGATCGGATGGTTGGTAGTCATTGGTGTCATGGCGTAACTCCTTGTAGGTGACGGTCATGCATCACGCGAATCACGACGCACGACTTTGTGCCTGACATCTACTCTAACAAAGCCACACGCTGGTCCGGCGCGGCTGGAGGTTTGTTCCGCGTATTTTCGCTCATCGCTCACACAATTGATAACAAATCTCTTAATTCTGGCGCGATGCACCGTGGCACATGCATCGAAAATTTAGTGAATAGAAGGGCCAGCTGAGAGGGAAAGATATTCCGGTTCGAAGCCTTCAGAGTTCTCCACGAAAAGTGCTGTGTGGTCGGACCTGTCCCTGCCGGCGTTGATTGCATTGACATTGACATTGGCATGCCGTTTGAGATCCCCGGCGCGTGTGAGTAAGGGTGCTCTCCGAAAGAGGAGTCCACGTTCATGAACCCATCTTTCGGAGAGCACCCTTGATTATTTAGATGTGCGCTGGGGTGCCAACCGCTTTGCGATCAGCTCGAACTCAGATATCGAAGTCAGTGATGACGACGCGGTTGAGGCTTGGATCCTTCAGTGCGGCGAAACCTTCGTTGACTTCGTCAAGGCGGATTTCCTTAGACACGAGGGCATCCAGTTCGAACCTGCCCTGAAGGTAGAGTTCCGCGAGCATCGGAATATCTTGCTTCGGGGTGGTGAAGCCCATGTAGACGCCATGCACATGACGCTGCGTCATCACGGCGTCGAGGGACTCCATTTCGATCGTGTTTCCCTCTTCAATAACGCCTACGAGGTACAGGCCACCACCGCGTGCCAGCATGTCGTATCCCTGCTGGGAGACGCCGAATCCGCCGACGAAGTCGAAGGCATGATTGACGCCTCCGCCCGTGATCTTCTTGACCTCTTCAACCGGATCAACCTTTGTTGAATTGATCGTGTGGGTTGCACCGAATTTTTTCGCGTTCTCGAGCTTTTCGTCGGAAACGTCGACGACGATAATCATCGACGCGCCCGCAATGACAGCTCCTGAGATTCCGTTGAGGCCAACACCGCCGGCTCCGAGGATCGCGACGGTCTCGCCTGCCTCAACCTTTGCCGTGTTGAGAACAGCTCCAACTCCGGTGACGACGCCGCAACCAAGGAGTGAAGCCTGGGGGAAAGGGAGCTCCTTGGGTACCATTGCGAGCTGGCTTTCGTGAATGAGGGTCTGCTGCGCGAAACCGCCGGTGTCCATACCTTGAGTGACGGGATGTCCTTCGGCGTCAGTGATCCGATGACTACCGTCTTGGCGCTTTGATGCCATCATATTTTCACAGAGGCGAACTTTGCCGGTCAGGCACTGGGAGCAGGCTCCACAGGACTGAACAGTACATGCCACGACGTGGTCGCCAACTTTCAGGCCTTTGACATCAGGGCCGACTTCGGCAACAACTCCAGCAACCTCGTGTCCGAGGAGCGAGGGGACATCGAAACCAATGTTGCGTTCCATCGCGAGCACATCGGAATGGCAGAGGCCTGATGCTTTGACATCAATGAGGACTTCCTGGCCGACGGGGCTAGCGAGGTTGACATCTTCGACGGTCCAACCTTTGCCAAATTCGCGGACGACTGATGCTTTCATACGGTTCTCCTTTGAATCATATTTATCAGGGGTTTGTGGGTTCTAACCGTGCGCGACAGGTAACCTGACGCACACTTTCCATTCAATAGGACTTTAGGCCCACTGTCCACCGAAATCTCAATGTCAAGACTCTTTGCAGACTTTTCGGAGTCCGTCGGTTTGCGTTCCCACCCTGACTGGCATGCCTATCCCTTGGCCGACCCGTCCCTTAAACAAAAAAGTGGGGCCGCCGGAAAATTCCGGCGGCCCCACTTTTCGATCAAGTCATTAGTTAATGACGGTGAGGTTCGATGCCTGCGGACCCTTTGGACCCTGCTCGACTTCGTACTCGACCTTGTCGCCTTCATCAAGGTTGCGGAAACCCGTGGACTGAATTGCGCTGAAATGTACGAAGACGTCGGCTGAGCCGTCGTCCGGCTGGATGAAACCAAAGCCCTTGTCGCCGTTGAACCACTTAACTGTACCTGTAGCCATAGAAACGTTCCCTTCTGGCTGTAAGTGACCGACTTCCGGCCACTCTAAATTGTTCGCCCTCGCATCAACAGAATCGATTCTGGACAGCCCTGTTGGCCGTGGATGCGTGGGTGGTTATCAACTGCGCGCTGCGTTCAAGGTTAGTTCAAACGAGGCTGCCAAACCGATGCAGTTATGGGTGTTACGAAATTTGGGATCACATGTGTGAACTTGGCTTGGGCTTTTAATTTCACTTACCTGATAGAGAATACAGCAATAAAGCGCTGAAACAAACTTCATGGGCTACCTCACTTTCGGCCGGCTGTCTACGCTTTCGCACGTTGTGTGTGCCCGGCATTATGCTGAACAGATGAGGGTTTCTCCGCTTGGTGGCCGGCGCCCAACCCGTGCCGAACTCGCAGACTTTGAAGACGGAACGGTCGACGATATCGCGTGTCCCGATCCGTGGCTCCTCATTGTGGGAGTGAACCCAGGGTTGTGGACGGCGGCGGTCAACGCGCCGTTCGCAGCCCCGTCAAACAGATTCTGGCCGAGCCTGTACGAGGCCGGGATAATGCCACATCGTGTCGACGCGGCGGCGGGCCTGTCGGCCTCCGATGAGTCCCACATGATCCGCCGCGGCATCGGGTAGACTAACCTCGTTAACCGCGCAACCGTTCGGGCAGCCGAGCTGACGAAAACAGAACTCGCGGCCGGGGGAGAGCGCTTACTGGACCTCACAGCGCGACTCCACCCCGACGTCGTCGCCGTCCTGGGGATTACTGCCTATCGGGACGCGTTCAACGAACCGGGCGCTCAGCTGGGCCAACAGTTTCACGACGACGGTGAACCGGTTTTGCTCGGCGGCGCAGAGCTGTGGGTTCTGCCGCAACCGAGTGGGCTGAACGCGCACGCACCGTTACCCGTGCTCGTCGATTGGTGGCACACGGTGATGGCCAGGCGTGGCTGGCGGGATTAGTGACCCCCGACCCGACTAGCGAACCTACGCCTTGTCGGCCATGACCTGCTCGTGCCAGAAGTTGTCAACCGATGCGCGAAGTTCCGCCAGACCGGCGTCGTTATCAATCACGAAGTCGGCAACGCCTCGGCGCTCGTCCTCATTCGATAGCGCATCGATCCGCTCCCACGCCTCCTCGGGAGTGAGTCCAAGTTCTTCGAGGCGCTCGCGACGCGTTTCCACGGGCGCTTCGACGTCGAGGATGATGTCGAAGCGTGGGCGTGTGTTCGTTTCAACGAGGCGCGGATAATCGACGACGACGATCGCGTCCTCTCCGGCAGCTGCACCTTCCTTGACGGCGAGTTCCCATGCGCGCGGGTACACGATAGCGTTCAGCTTCTTGCGGGCCGACTCGTTACCAAAGATGTAGTAATCCAACTTTGCTCGGTCGAAGTTGCCGTCGTCGTCGAGAATGGCTGTGCCGAAGACGTCCCGGACCTCGGTGCGGATCTCCACGTCCTCGCTCAGCAAGTGATCGAAGATTCGATCAAGGCTGATCACTATGGCGCCGTGGTCGGCGAGCATCTGGCCAACTGCGGAGACGCCCGCGCCGGTTGGACCCGTCAGACCAATAGATACTTTCGGCCCGTTAATCTGCGATTCAATATACGCGCGAGTCTGGGGCTGGAAGAGGTCGTATTCAGGCTCCGTACCCACCTCGTACTCGGGGTGCAACGAGTAGGCCTCGGTATCGAGCGTCTGCTCAGCTGCTCGGCGCTCGTACTCTTCAGGTGGAAGAACCTGCTTCCACCTGCGCGTATTCATCGGCTTGACCGCGCCGGCGTCCTCGCGAAGCGCGCGAATGACCATAAAGATTTGGGCCAGCGTCATCATGATGATCGGGAAGCCGATAACGATAATGACCTCTTGGAGCGCCGCGAGTCCGCGCTCACCCGACGTCAGCACGATCGCCGCACACACCGAACCGATCGCGAGCGCCCAGAACAGGCTCTGACGTCTCGGTGCGGGTTCCTCGTGGCCGTTTGCCATCGCGTCCATGATGAGCGCGCCGGAGTCGATCGAGG
>JAAYGH010000030.1 GCA_012727825.1 Trueperella sp. | reverse complement strand
AGATCACCTCCCGCGCAGATGCGACGTATCCCGTGATGTCGGGGTCGGGCGACGAACGTACCCAGGCGCCGACGAACACGGGAGCGGCCCTCACGCTCACTCGCGAATAGTCACTCGCGAATAGTCACTCGCGGCCAGTCAACTGCCAGGCGTCCTCGTCCTCGTCTGACTCGCCGTCATCCTCGTAGTCTTCAAGTGGATCTTCGAAGTACCTGTTGGTCTCGAGAATGACCGTCTGCTCGTCGGTCTCCTCGGGCCCGTCCACGTCCACACCTGCGCCCGCCTCAGAGTGTGCGTAGGGACGTGACTCACCGTCCGGAGCGCGAGTGACATCGACGTCACCGAAATCGGCGTCGCCATAGGGATCATCGTCAGTGCCGGCGTGAAAACTATCGGTCTCACCCTTGATGAACGCCACGACGTCGTCGAGCTGTTCGGGCGTGACGAGCACGTCGCGTGCCTTCGACCCTTCTGACGGGCCGACGATTTCGCGGGATTCGAGCAGGTCCATCATGCGACCCGCCTTGGCGAAACCAATGCGAAGCTTGCGCTGGAGCATCGACGTGGAACCAAATTGGGTGGTCACCACGAGTTCTGCCGCCTGCAGGAGGGTTTCTAGATCGTCGCCGATGTCGTCGTCGACGACCTTCTTTTCGTGCTTTGGAATCACGTCGTCGCGGTAAACGGGCTGCATCTGCTCCTTGACATGCGCGACAACCTGGGCGATTTCGTGCTCCGTCACCCACGCACCCTGAACACGGACCGGGTTTGATGCTCCCATCGGGTGGAAAAGCGCGTCTCCCATCCCGATGAGCTTTTCGGCGCCGTTCGAATCGAGGATCACGCGGGAATCCTGATTCGAGGAGGTCATGAAAGCCAACCGCGAGGGGATATTCGATTTGATCAGGCCTGTCACGACGTCGACGGAGGGGCGCTGCGTGGCAAGCACGAGGTGGATGCCTGCAGCTCGCGCGAGCTGCGTAATGCGCTGAATCGACGCTTCCACGTCCTTTGGCGCAACCATCATGAGATCCGCTAACTCATCGACGACGACGAGCAGGTACGGGTATGGCTTCAGCGTGCGCTCGGAACCGGGTGGTGTGGTGAGCTTGCCGGAGCGGAGCGCGTCGTTAAAGTCATCGATTTGTTTGTAGCCATAGTTGGCGAAGTCCGCGTAGCGCTGGTCCATTTCGCGCACCACCCAGTCGAGGGCCTCGGAGGCCTTGCGCGGGTCGGTGATAATCGGTGTCACCAAGTGGGGAATGCCGGCGTAAATCGTCAGCTCCACGCGCTTTGGGTCCACGAGAACCATGCGCACCTCCTCGGGCGTCGCGCGCATGAGAATCGAGGTGAGCATCGAATTAATGAACGAGGACTTTCCAGAGCCCGTGGCGCCCGCGACGAGCATGTGCGGCATCTTCGCGAGATTTGCCACCACATGCTTGCCAGCCACGGATTTTCCAACAGCGACGACGAGCGGGTGCGTCTGCTTGCGTGCCACCGGCGAACGTAGAACATCGCCAACCATGACCGTTTCGCGGTCGGTATTTGGGATCTCAATGCCGATCGCGGACTTGCCCGGAATGGGCGACAGGATCCGGACGTCGGCCGTTGCGACGGCATAGGCGATGTTCTTCTCAAGTGAGCTAACGCGGTCAACCTTGACACCCTGGCCAAGCTCGACCTCGTACTGGGTGACAGTTGGGCCACGGGTGAAGCCCACGACCTCAGCCTCCACAGCGAAGTCTCTAAAGACCTTATTCAGAACATTGACCACGTGTTCGTTTGCCTCGGAGTGTTCAATGGCTGGGGTGCCCTCTTCAAGCAGGTCACTCGACGGGAGCGTATAGGTGATGTTAGAAGAAAGTTCGAGCTGCTCAACGCGCTGCGGGATCGGTTCGGGCTTCTGGGCCTTCTTGGCCGGAGATTCGGACTTCGTAACTGCCTTTACCGGTGCCTTGGCCACGCGCTGGGTGCTGCGCGCCGGAGCACCAGCGTCCTTCTCGCTTGCACGAGACTCCTTCGTGGCGTCGTCATTCGAACCACGCCGCACACGCGATGGACGAGCTGGCTTGGCGGGCTGATCTAACACTTCGGTGGCTGCGATCTCAGCGGACTCGGCTTCGCGCTGTTGCGCACGAATCTTCCGGCGAGCCTTGAACCAATCAATGATGTCACGCACCGAAGTATCAGTTGAAAAGAGCATGGCATAAATACCAAGGAGAATGAGGAGGGGAATAGCCCCCCACTCTGACACGAGCGCTGTGAGCACACCTCCAGAGAGCCATCCGACGATCCCGCCCGCGCTTTCAACCGCCGCAAAAGACACCGTGGGGACCGGTTGCCCCATCACGATGTGGAGGATGCCTGCGATCGCTACTGTCATCAGTGCGAGGCCGACCACGAAGCGCTGGTTCGTGGTGCCTATCGACTGGCGGAACAGTTTGATCGCCACACCTACAAACATGAGGGGAACGAATATTGACAACGCCCCGACCGGACCGGCGGTCGCGTGATGGATGACATCGCCAAGAAGGCCAGATAGCCCAAACCATTCGCGTAGCGCGACGACGATCGCGAGCGCGAGCATGATGAACGCGAGACCCTCGTACGAGCGGGTTGCCTCGTCCTGTCCACGCCTCGTTTCCTGACGCGGGGTTGGTGGTTTCGTAGCTTTTTTGCGACGAGCCATGTCTCCTCTTCCGTGGGCAAAATGCATTTTTAGCCTAGTGCTCGCTGACATATGCTGGCGAACCAACGCGCCGAGCCTAGACAATTGTGATGCGTCTGCACTTGGCGAGCCGTAGTAGGATGAACCCATGCCTATTTCTGTAAGTGTTCCTAATGATCTGTTCAAAGAAGCTGTTGAAGCATACGACGGCGACGTCGACATTGTGGAATGGGACGTCGATTCCCCCGCTCCGCAAAGCGCGATCGACATCGTTCTCCTACCCTTCGTTACTGACAATCCCGACCTGTCCAACCTGGCCACGGTGAATTCGCGCCTTGTTCAGGCCTCGTCTATCGGCTTCGAGCATGTGTTGCCTCACGTTGGAGATAAACCGCTCGCAAATGCATCCACCGTGCATGAGACCTCGACAGCCGAGCTCACTCTTGCCCTCGTTCTCGGCCAGATGCGTGGCATGCAGCGAATCGTGCGTTCGCAAGACAATGGTGTGTGGGACACGTTCACCGCGCCGGGCCTTGCGGACAAGAAGGTTCTGCTGATCGGTTATGGAGGCATCGGTCAGGCGATTGCCGAGCGCATTCTCCCCTTTGAAGTGGATCTGTACCGAGCCGCCTCCACGCGCCGCGAAGATGAGCACGGGACGATCTACAGCACGGATGACGTCAAGGGACTGTTGCCGGATATGGATATCGTGATCCTCATCATTCCTGGCAACGAGACGACCAACGGCATGGTGGACGACGAGTTCCTCTCTGCAATGAAGGACGGCTCACTCATCGTTAACATGGCTCGTGGCACGGTCGCCAACACCGATGCTCTTGTCAAGCACGCAGACCGCCTGAAGATAGCCTTCGACGTCGTCGATCCTGAACCACTCCCCGAAGGTCACCCGCTCTATTCTCATCCAAACGTCCTATTCACCGCACACATGGGTGGGTACTCGGACGCACTTTGGCCACGGCTACGCGCGCTCATCCATCGCCAGATAGACGCGCTAACGGATGGCCGCGATCCGGAGAACATCGTCAATTAGTGCCCGTCGGGCGTCCACGTGCACTAAGGGCGTACCATTCGGCCGTTATGGCCGCGTGGTACGCCCTCTGACGTGAATGTCGTGTCTGTTAGGCCTTGACGACCGTCGGGATGATCATGGGCTTACGGCGTAGCTTGCGCGAGAGCCATCGCCCGATGACTCGGCGCATGGCCTGCTGCATTTGCTGGGTACTCGCCTTCGGGTTATTCACCACATCGTCAAGCGCTTGGCGCACGTCGGGCATGATCTCATCGAAAACCGCGTCGTCTTCCGCCATACCTCTGGCTTGGATGTGCGGACCGGACACCACCTTGCGCTTATCCATATCGACAACAGCGAAAATAGCGATGAATCCTTCCTCACCGAGCGTGATGCGGTCGGTGAGCTCGGCCTCGGTGATTTCGCCAACCGAACTGCCGTCCACATAGACGTAGCCCACCGGAACCTCGCCGACAATCTTCGAGTGCCCCTCGACCATGTCAACAACGGAACCATTGCGCGTGAGCAACACGTTTTCCGCTGGCACACCGGTGGAGATTGCGAGTTTTCCATTGGTTACCAGATGGCGAGGTTCGCCGTGCACGGGCATGACGTATTCAGGCTCAACCACGTTGTACAGCACGAGGATCTCGCCGGAATACGCGTGGCCAGAGACGTGGACGTGCGCATTGCCGGAGTGGATCACCTTGCTACCGAGCCTCGTCAACCGATTAATGATCCGGTTCACGGATTCTTCGTTGCCTGGGATCAGTGAGGAGGCAAAGACGACCGTGTCCTCGGGGCCTACCGTGATCGAGCGGTGCGTGCCATTAGCGATACGCGAGACAGCTGCCATCGCCTCGCCCTGCGAGCCCGTCGACATGTAAAGAATTTGATTGTCGGGTAGCTTCGCGGCCTGGTTCAGGTCGACGAGCGTCCCGTCAGGGATCGACAGGTAACCGAGATCGTTGGCGATGCCCACATTTCGCACCATCGAGCGGCCCACGAAACAGACCTTGCGGTTGTTCTTGGCGGCGGCGTCGATGACGAGCTGCACGCGATGTACGTGCGAGGCAAACGATGCGACGACGACCTTGCCGCGTGCCTGTGCAATGGCATCGTCAAGCGCGGGTGCAATCGTCACTTCAGATGGCACAAAGCCCGGGACTTCAGAGTTCGTCGAGTCCACGAGGAACAGGTCAACGCCCTCGTCCGCCACGCGTCCGAATCCGCGAAGATCAGTCACACGGCCATCAAGTGGGAGCTGATCCATCTTGAAGTCGCCCGTGTGGAGCACGGTGCCGGCATTTGTGCGGATCGCAACGGCCAGCGCGTCAGGAATCGAGTGATTGACGGCAATGAATTCGCATTCAAAGTTGCCAATTTTCTCCACGTCCCCTTCTTCGACGACGAGCGAGTACGGCTTGATCTTGTGCTCTTCAAGTTTGGCTTCGGTGAGAGCGATCGTCAGTTTTGACCCGATGAGCGGGATGTCTCGACGCAAGCGGAGGAGGTACGGCACAGCGCCAATGTGATCCTCATGGCCGTGGGTGAGCACAATGCCATCGATCTGGTGGAGCTTATCTTGCAGATAGTCGAAGTCGGGCAGGATTAAATCCACGCCCGGCTGGATCACTTCTGGAAAAAGCACGCCACAGTCAACAATGAGGATACGGCCGTCAATCTCGAAGACGGTCATATTGCGGCCTACCTCTTCGATGCCGCCGAGAGGCACGATGCGTAACGTGCCATTTTCAATGGATGGGGGAAGTTTAAGTTGGGTCACGCGCCCATTATCTCACGATTTGGGTAGTACCCTAATTTGTCCCCTCACAGAGAAGATTTATCTCCTCACAGAGACGGTCATCCATTTTCGACAACGCGCCCGGTGGCAGCACATCCGCCACCGGGCCCGTTAAAAATCGACGTCTGGCAGTTACAGGTAGCCGTCAGCTTCAAGTGCCCTGCGGAGCATGTCAATCTCCGCCTCGGATGCGCCAACGAGCGGTAGCCGCACGGCCGCCGACGGGATCACACCGAGCAACTTCATCGACTCTTTGGCCATCACCGCACCCTGACCGCCACCCATGATCGCGTCGATGATCGGCGCCTGCTTCGCAAATTCGACGCGAGCTGCGGGAAGATCGCCGTCGTCGACTTCAGTTACGAGAGCACGCAGACCTTTCGCGATCACGTGGCCGGCAACAGAGACGACGCCGGATCCACCGTGAGCAAGCCAGGCAAAGTTGAGCGCGTCGTCGCCGGAGTAGTACTCGAGGCCGGTGCGCGTGATGCGCTCAAAGCCTTGTGGTACGTCGCCCGTAGCGTCCTTGACTGCCTTGATCAGGCTGTGCTCGGCAAGGCGGTCGAGGGTGTCGTCTGCAATGGCGACACCTGTGCGACCCGGGATGTCGTACACCATGACCGGTAAGTCCGTGGAATCAGCGATCGCGGTGATGTGCTGGTAAACGCCTTCCTGCGAGGGACGGTTGTAGTACGGCGACACGACGAGCAGACCCTCAGCGCCCGATTCCTGTGCGCCCTTGGCGACCCTCACAGCATGCGCTGTGTCGTTCGAACCTGCACCCGCGATAATCATGGCCCGACCAGCAACGGCAGCCTTGACCTCGCGAATGAGTTCATTTTTCTCGGGTTGATGGGTCGTTGGTGATTCACCCGTGGTGCCCGACAGCACAAGGGCGTCACAGCCATCATTCACAAGTTTGTCGGCCACATTGAGGGCGCTATCAATATCGATCGAACCATCCGGATGGAACGGGGTGACCATTGCAACAGAGACAGAACCGAATGTACGAGAAGGTAATTGAGCCATGCACACACCTTAGCCCGGCTCTGTAGTCAACCGGCAGACCTTTCGAGATTCGGACGGTTCAGTGACACAATAGCGTGGTGACTGACGTGAAATCTGTGCGCCCGGCTCGGCGCGACGACTCGCTGCCCATGGGTCAACTCCAGGCGGAAGCCATGTTCGAAGCGATTAGCGCGGGCCTT
>JAAYGH010000316.1 GCA_012727825.1 Trueperella sp. | reverse complement strand
GGGAGAGGTACCTGCCCTCCCCGAGAATTTCGCACAGGTGGCAGGAATCTCGAGCGGACTCGTTCTTGCTGGCCACGTTATTATCCGACTTGCCGCCCCGTGGGCGGATCCAATCTTCTACCCCTCAGCGGTGCTCCTCACGGGTCTTGGCCTCGTCATGATTCATCGGATCGACCACACTCTCGTCGCCCGTGGCGGTAGTGAGGAAGTGAGCGGCCAATTCATGCTCGCAGGCGTTGGCCTCGTGCTGATGCTCGGCACACTTCTTGCCGTGCGTGACCATCGTAAACTTCGTCGAATCACCTATATTTCGCTCATCGCGGGCACAGCACTCCTCCTCCTGCCCATGATTCCCGGGCTCGGTCGCACAGTCTACGGCGCCCGCATCTGGATCAACGTGGCTGGATTTTCGTATCAACCAGCCGAGCTCGCTAAAATTTTCTTTGCCATCTTCTTCGCTGGCTATCTCGTCAGCCAACGTGACAACCTCGCACTCGCCGGCAAGAAAGTGCTTGGCATTCAACTACCGCGCGGGCGTCACTTCGGTCCGATTCTCGTGGGCTGGGTAGCGTCAATGGCCGTCCTCGTCCTCGAACGCGACTTCGGCACGGCAATCCTTTTCTTTGGTCTCTTTGTCGCCATGCTTTACGTCGCCACTGAGCGCGTCTCATGGCTCATTATCGGTGGCCTGCTCACCGCCGTCGGCGTCTACTTCATCGTCCAAATCATGCCCCATATTCAGGCTCGGTTCGCCATTTGGTTAGATCCGCTCAGTCCCGAGCTCTACGCCGCCCAACATGGCTCCTACCAGATAGTTCAAGGCTGGTTCGGCATGGCGTCTGGCGGACTCTTCGGGACCGGCCTTGGGCGGGGATATCCGGCAAATGCTTCGCAGGCGAATTCGGACATGATCATCGCGTCATTCGGTGAAGAAGTCGGCCTCTTCGGGCTGCTCGCCATGTTTGCCGTCTACCTCGTGTTCACCACCCGCGCGCTGAAGACAGCCATCGATCTGCGCGACGGCTTCGGAAAGCTCCTCGCCTCGGGCATCGGCTTCACCATCGGCCTCCAGTGCTTCATCGTCGCCGGCGGCGTCACAGGCCTCATTCCCATGACCGGCCTCGCCATTCCCTTCCTTGCCCTCGGCGGTTCGGCATTGCTCACCAACTGGATTATCGTCGGCCTCCTCTTGCGCATGTCCAACGCTGCACGCAGTCCCTATATCCCCGCATCGGCTCCGCTACCCACCGTCGATTTCGACGACGACGATTCGCCGGCCTCCCCCGACTCTTCAGACACTGCCGAGTCAGCTGAGAACCGCGACGGCTCGGACGACACCGCGGAGGTCGATGACGGTCCAGAGACCACCGAGTTCCATCGCGATAGTCACCCAACGGAGGTGGTCAGATGAACCCGCCTCTTCGCCGACTCGTGGCCGTCGTCATCATCATGTTCGTGACGCTCATGGTTGCTGCCACATCCATTCAGTTCTTCCGAGCAAGCTCCCTGAATTCAGATTCCCGCAACGCCCGCACCCTCTATAAGGAGTACGGCGTGGACCGGGGGCCTATTATCGTGGCCGGCGAGCCGATCACGGATTCCGTGTCTGTGAGCTCGCCCTACAACTACCAGCGCTCATACCTCCAATCCCTCCTCTATGCGCACACCACCGGCTACTTCTCGGTGACGCACAATTCCATGACGGGCGTGGAGCGTGCTGAGAATTCCATCCTCGGCGGCAGTGATTCCTCGCTGGCCCCACAGCGGATTGAAGAGCTCTTTACCGGCGCAGATCCCGAGGGTGGCGGCGTTGAGCTCACCCTCGACCCTGCCGTGCAACAAGCAGCCTGGGATGCGCTTGGCGACCGCCGTGGCGCCGTCGTCGCAATCGAACCCTCCACTGGGCGCATACTCGCGATGGTCTCAAAACCGTCATTCGACCCGAATCTCATTGCCTCACACGACGCGGCGGTGGCGAACGAGGCATACCAGACCTATATCGCCGACGAATCGCAGCCTCTTCTCAACCGGGCAATCGGTGATGATTTATATGCGCCCGGATCGGTTTTCAAGATCATCACCGCGGCAGCCATGATTGAAAACGGCGGTCTCACGGCCGATTCTCTCGTTGACGCCCCGTACACGTTCTCTCCCCCTGGCACCACGCACGAAATTTATAATCCGGGCCAACGTCAGTGCGGCGATGGTTCTGGAAGTGTGCCGTTCCGTACCGCATTTACTGAATCGTGCAACACGACTTTTGCGATCGGCGGGCTCGATGTTGGGTCCGAGGCCATGATTGACATGGTGGAGGCGTTCGGGTTCCACCAGGACCTATCCATTCCCCTCACCGTTCGGCCCTCCCGGTTCCCTGAACCACAAGATCAAGCAGAGCTTGCCATGGCATCTTTCGGTCAGCGAGACGTGCTCGTTTCACCGCTCACGATGGCGATGGTCGCGTCGGCGGTGGCTAACGACGGCGTCATCATGACCCCCTACCTCGTGGAGCAAACTCTGACGGCCGATCTCGGCGTCATTTCTACCACCTCACCGTCAACGTTTAGTGAGCCGATATCCCCGCAAACCGCGGTCGAGCTCGAGAAAATGATGATCGACGTCGTCAACTACGGATCTGGCGCTTACGCAGCCTCCAGTTTCGTGCAAGTGGCAGGAAAGACCGGATCAGCAGAGATCGCAGCCGGAGTATCACCTCACGCCTGGTTCGCAGGTTACGACGCGAGCGATAGCCCGCAAGTCGCCGTCGGCGTTTTTGTAGAAAATGGTGGCGACGGCGGTCAAAACGCTGGACCCATCGCGCGCGCAGTTATCGAAGCGGTGGTCAACCAATGACCTATCCGTGTACTCACCACTTGAAATGTAACCGTATTGTGACTTTGCTAGTTGGGCTTCATCCCGCTAGCTCAGGCAGTATGTTGGAAGGTGCGGAATTCGCACCGAGGAAGGACAGGGCGGATGGCTGATATACCACGCATCCTAGGAGACCGTTACGAGGTCGGCGACCTTATTGGTCGTGGAGGAATGGCGCAGGTGCATCTGGGATACGACACCCGTCTCTCCCGCACCGTTGCAATCAAAGTCCTGCGCACCGACCACGCAACGGACCCCACGTTCATTGCGCGCTTCCGCCGTGAAGCGCAGTCCGCCGCCGCCCTCAATCATCCCTCAATCGTTGCCGTCTACGACACGGGCGAAGAGTCGATGACGACGAGCTCCGGCCGCGACATGACGCTGCCCTACATCGTCATGGAGTTCGTCAAGGGCCGCACGGTCTCGCAGCTGCTGTCCAACGGAGACGCGCTACCTATTGACGAAGCCGTGCAGATCGTCGTCGGCGTCCTATCTGCTCTCGAATATTCACACCGCGAAGGCATCGTTCACCGCGATATCAAGCCGGGCAATATCATGCTCACGCCCGACGGCAAGGTCAAGGTCATGGACTTTGGCGTTGCCCGTGCAATTGCCGATTCATCGGCCACGATGACCCAGACGAACTCCGTGGTGGGGACCGCTCAGTATCTGTCCCCAGAGCAGGCGCGCGGCGAAGTGGTCGATGCTCGGTCAGATCTGTACTCGACGGGCTGTCTGCTCTTTGAGCTCCTCACCGGCCAACCCCCGTTCCGTGGCGACTCGGCAGTTGCCGTGGCCTACCAGCACGTCTCCCAAACTCCACCCAAACCCACATCAATCGCACCAGACGTTCCCGATCAGCTTGATCGTGTGGTGATGAAGTCACTGGCCAAACGCCGCGAGGAGCGCTACCAGAGCGCCGCCGATATGCGCGCCGATCTTCTTGCCGCATCCCGCGGGGAAGGTGTGTCCGCACCATCAGTCGGTACGTGGCAGACCCAGGTGATTGCCACCCCGTCGCCGATCGCGCCCACCGCGCTGAGCCCTGCCGCTACAGCCGCCGCCACAACCACCCAAACGGCCGCCGCACCCATCAAAGAGGATGGTGGCCGTAACCGCACGTTCATCATTATTGGCATCATCCTGCTC
>JAAYGH010000315.1 GCA_012727825.1 Trueperella sp. | reverse complement strand
GATTTCTGGAGCGTGTCGAGTGGTGGAAACCTCCCCGTCAAAGTTCACACCGGTGCCGGCTACCAGGTCCCGTTCTCACGGCGAATAAAAGACGAGGTGGGAACCGTGACGGGCGTTGCGGGACTCATTGCGAACGCCAACCAGGCCGCCGTCGTGGTGCACGAAGAAAACGCGGATGTGGTCTACATCGGGCGTGTGGCGCTCCACGACCCCTACGTGCCGCGCCATTGGGCACAGCAACTGGACGAGGATATTCCATGGCCGAACCAATATTTGAGGGGCGTGAGCGAACGCTGACTCGCCCCGATATGCTAGAACGATGAGTATTGGCAAATACGTTGCGACGTTGGCCACCGGTGTCGCCGGAATGGCAGCCCTTCACAAGACGAGCTCTGTTCGTCGGCAGAATTCCCCATTTCGCAGGTACTGGGAGCGCCACCTCGTTGCCACACTTGACGATCTTCATGCTCGTGCCAAGGAAGGCAAGGAACGGCCGCTCATCTACGTCGCGTTTGGCGACTCTGCCGCGCAGGGTCTGGGTGCGAGTAAAATTACCGAGGGTTATGTGCCGCGCCTGGCACAAGCACTTGCGCTGGGAAGTGGCCGAGAGGTCGCGCTCCTAAACCTCTCGCTGTCCGGTGGCACAGTGCAGTCGGTGCTCGGCACGCAGATCCCTCAGCTTGCGGGTCTGCAAATCGCCGGAGAGCCGGTTCAGCCCGACGTCGTTACCTTGGATATCGGAAGCAATGACGTCGGCCAAGCGTGGGTCTCTAACGAATCTTTTACTGCCGCTCATCAGGCAATGGTGGACGCCTTGCCTGCGGGAACCTTTGTGCTCAATCTTCCATCATTTGGCGTGCTTGAAGCTGAGAAGAGAGCGGCCGCGTTCTCAACAATCATCGGGGAGCAGGCAACCGACGGGGGACACCACGTCGTCGACATCCGAACTATCTCGCGCAACATGCCGATGCGCACCTACATGTTTGATTACCACGCGCCGGATCTGTTCCATCCAAACTCACCCTGGTACGAGGTGTGGGCGCAGGAGTTTGCCAACGAGATCTGCGCCGTGCACGGCTGGCCTCCGATCGATGTGTCCGGCCTCGATGAATGGTCCGGGCCGATTGCAACTGATCGCGACCTGTAAGGGCAGCCTCAAAGTGTCTCGAAACGGAGTGGGCGGGGACCACTGGCGCGTGATGGTCGGGGTCAGTTATCGCACACTGGTCGTAAATCGCTTGGCGCACCTCAGTTGATTAGACTATGACCGGTAACCCGGCAGGCACGATCCATGCTGGGCAAGGGAAAGGTAAACATGACTCTCAATCCACTCGACGAGGCTGGGATTGCCCGCGCCGTCGAGGATGCACAGGCGGCATTCTCCAGCGCGGCGAGCCTTGAGGAACTGAAAGAGGCACGGCTCGCACACAGCGGTGACAACGCGCCCATCACGCACGCAAATATGCAGATCCGTAACCTCGACAAGGCTGACAAACCGACCGCGGGCAAACTGCTTGGCGCGGCGCGTAAAGAAATCCAGACGGCGTTGGCTAGCGCTACGGCGCGCCTTGAAGAGGCGGATCAGGAGCGTGTACTGCGTGAAGAGCGCGTGGATGTCACAGTGCCCACCCGCCGCAACCCGCAGGGAGCGCGCCATCCGCTACCAGTACTCATGGAGGACATCTCCGATGTGTTCGTCGCCATGGGTTGGGAAGTCGCTGAGGGACCCGAACTCGAGCACGAGTGGTTGAACTTTGATTCCCTGAACTTCGGGCCGGACCATCCCGCACGTCAGATGCAGGACACCTTCTATGTGGCGGGGGTGGATCGGGTCGGTGCGGATGAGACTGTGCCCGTTGCGGACACCTCGGGACTTGTTCTGCGCACCCATACGTCGCCGGTGCAGTCGCGCGTCATGCTCGACAACCAGCCGCCTATCTATATCGTGTGCCCTGGTAAGGTCTTCCGCACCGATGCACTTGATGCCACCCACACTCCGGTGTTCCACCAAATCGAAGGTCTCGCGGTGGATAAAGGCCTGACGATGGAGCACCTCAAGGGCGCACTCGACCACTTTGCGAAGTCAATGTTTGGCCCGGATGCAAAGACGCGCCTACGCCCGTCGTTCTTCCCGTTCACCGAGCCGTCTGCTGAGATGGACCTGTGGTTTCCGCAGAAAAAGGGAGGCGCAGGCTGGATCGAATGGGGTGGCTGCGGCATGGTCAACCCCGAAGTATTGAAGAACAACGGAATCGATCCGGATGAATACACCGGTTTCGCGTTCGGTATGGGCATTGAGCGCACGCTTATGCTGCGCAACTCGATCGACGACATGCGCGACATGGTTGAAGGCGATGTCCGTTTCTCCATTCAATTCGGTACCACAGGAAGGGGCGCGTAATGCCTAGGATTCCCATTGATTGGCTCGCTGATCACGTCGCGCTGCCCGCAGATCTCACGGCGGAGAAGCTCGCAGCCGACCTCGTCAAAGTCGGGCTTGAAGAAGAAGAGATTCATCGTTCTGGCGTATCCGGCCCGGTTGTCGTCGGTAAGGTGATGTCCACCTCGAAGGAAGAACAGTCGAACGGCAAGACGGTCAACTACTCTCGGGTAGATGTCGGTTCGCACAACGACGCACCCGGCGAGGGCAAGGAAGTAGCGGACATACCCTCGCGGGGCGTCATCTGTGGCGCGCACAATTACGAGGTAGGCGACTACGTGGTTGTGTCGTTACCGGGCGCAATCCTGCCGGGTGACTTCCAGATTTCCGCGCGAAAGACCTACGGTCACATTTCTGACGGCATGATCTGTTCCGAACGTGAGCTCGGCTTGGGCGACGATCACGCTGGAATTATTGTTCTAGCTACCTCCGACGAGGAAGCAGCTGGCAAGGGCCTGCCCGCGCTGGGCGAGGACGTGCTCGACTATCTCGGTCTATCTGACGAAGTGCTCGAAATTAACGTCACCCCGGATCGTGGATACTGCTTTGCGATGCGAGGAGTGGCACGCGAGTATTCGCATTCTACGGGTGCCGAATTTGTGGATCGCGGCCTTGAAGAAAGCTTGCCGACCGGCTTGCCCCCGGTCAACGGTCAAGGCTTTGAGGTGAAGGTCGATGACCAGAACCCGATTAATGGTGTTCAGGGATGTGATCGGTTTGTCACACGCATCGTCCGTGATGTCGATCCGCAGGCGCCGAGCCCCAAGTGGATGCAGGATCGCCTCACGGCTGCGGGCATGCGCCCGATCTCTCTCGCTGTGGATGCAACGAACTACGTCATGCTTGATCTTGGGCAGCCATTGCACGCTTATGATCTCGATAAGCTTGTGGCCCCGATCGTTGTGCGCCGTGCGCGCGATGGGGAAACGCTCGTCACGCTCGATGAGCAGGAGCGCAAGCTCGGCGGTGATGATCTGCTTATCACCGACTCAGCGGGCGGTGAAGGCGATCGGGTGATTGGCCTTGCAGGAACGATGGGTGGTTTCGATACCGAGATCACCAGCGAAACGACCAACGTCATGATCGAGGCTGCACATTTCGATCAGGTTTCCGTCGCTCGAATGGCGCGTAAGCTCCGCCTTGTATCTGAAGCATCGAAACGCTTTGAGCGCGGCGTGGATCCACGCGTTGCCCCGATTGCCGCCCAGCGAGTGGCGGACCTCCTTGTCGAGTATGGCGGCGGAACAATCGACGAGGCGAACTTTGATTATGACCAGACCGAAGCGCCGTCAAAGGTGAGCTTCGACGTGCGTCAAGTCAAGCGTTTGACGGGCCTTGACCTTGAGACTTCGCAAATCAGCGCCGTGCTCGAGCAGATTGGCTGTGAGGTCAGCAGTGGTGCGGACGAGCACCACCTGACCGTGGCACCTCCGACGTGGCGACCGGATCTCACCGGGCCGGCACACTATGTGGAAGAGGTGGCGCGTCTTGTTGGCTACGACGAGATCACGTCAGACATCCCAACGGCCCCTGCAGGCGAGGGCCTGACCACCGCGCAGCGTCACCGTCGCGATATCGCACGGGCACTGTCCGAACAGGGCTGGACCGAAGTTCTCTCGTACCCGTTCATTTCCGCGGCCGCGTTTAATAAGCAGGGCATTCCTGACGACGACGATCGCCGGCTTGCGATCCGGCTTGCCAACCCGCTTCAGGACGAAGCTCCGTACATGCGAACCACGATCCTGGATTCGCTGCTCGAAACCGCGCGTATCAACGTGGCACGTGGCAATCCGTCGGTCATGATCTTTGAGGCCGGTCTTGTCACGCGTCCCGCAGGCATACAGTCTGGTGAGACTCCCGGAGTTGGTAAGCGACCGAGCGAGGAAGCTCTGACCACGATGTTCCGGTCAATTCCCAGCCAGCCGCACCATGTAGCGGGTGTGGCGATCCCGACTGCGACTCAGGCGGTTGCCGGATTCGCTGCCCAAGTGTGGGATTGGCGAGATGCGATTGAGGCGGTCAAAATTTCCGCCCGCACGATAGATCTCACCCTGAGCGCGAAGAATGTTGAGCGTGCGCCGTTCCACCCGGGCCGCTGCGCATCGCTGCTTCTTGGCAAGAGGGTTATCGGCCATGCGGGCGAGCTTGATCCGCGGGTGTGCAAGGCCTTTGACCTACCGGCACGTACTGTGGCATTCGAGTTCGATGTGGACCTGCTGGTAGATAAACGAGGCACAGACGCAATCGCGATCAAGCCCGTCCTGACCACCCCGGTTGCGAAGGAAGATATCGCGCTCGTCGTTGATGAGTCGACCACGGCGGCTGCGGTTGCGAACGTCATCAGGGACGCCGGCGGTTCGCTCCTTGAAGATGTCCACCTCTTCGACGTCTACGACGGCGACCAGATTCCACACGGCAAGAAATCGCTTGCATTTGCCTTGCGCCTACGCGCCGATCACACGCTGAAGGCTGAGGAGATCTCGGCCGTGCGGAACAAGGTGATCAAGGCTGCAGGCAAGGCGTTCGGTGCCGAGCTTCGAGCCTAGCGAGGATTAAAAATACATGCCTTCCCCGATCGGTCAGAAGCAATCGTTGCAGGACCGATAGGGTGAAGGCATGTATGACATGAATAAAGGCGCAGAATTCGAACAAGACACGCAAACTCCGGAAGGTGCGGCTACCTGGAAGGGTCAGCTCGATAAGTACGCGAGAGGTCACCCATCTGCTTGGGTGACCGGCGCGGTCTTCGGTGGTACGTACCAACGCGAGGGAATCGAACTTCGCGATCGCCAGATTCTCAACATGGCCGCTCTGGCCGCCATGGGAGGAGTGGAGCCACAGCTAACTGGCCATATCAAGACGGCCCACGAGCATGCGGGCATGTCGAAAGAAGACATTGCCGAGTGTTTCGTCCATCTCATGCCCTATATCGGAGTGCCGAAGACGCTAGCTGCGATGCGCTGCGTGGATGCTGCACTGGGTGAGGAGTAATCGAGAGCGGGCCGTGCTTTCGCACGGCCCGCTGACACATCTAAGGTGATGAGATCCTATTTCATGCCACCGAAGAATGTTTCGAATGGCATATCGAGTGGAGCGTCGTGCTCGATGATTTGGTACAGGTAGCGGCATAGCGGGAACTCATCCGGCTCGATGACACCGCGTTGCGTCAGTGGCTCCATCGCGCCACCAATGACGCGAATCGCATTGACGCCTTCAAGGGTGACGCCCTTCATCAGTGAGTCGCGGACCTCGGAGAACGGAACGCCTTCACCAACGAACGTGCCGGCGCGAACGTTGCGGCCACCGGCCGACGTCACGTATAGATCTCCCACACCGGCGAGCCCGTCGGCGGTTTCGGGTTCGCCCCCCAGCAACTTCATGAACTTGCGGATCTCCGACTGTCCCTGCCCGAACACAGCAGCGTTGTAGTTGTGCCGCACGTAGCGATCGTCCTGCTTGCCTTCCTTGCGCAACAGTCCCTGTCCGAGTCCGGCGGCGAATGCATAAATGTTCTTTGTTGCAGCGCCAATTTCGCAACCGCGGAAGTCCGTCGATGTCCATACGTGGTAGTAATCGGTGCGGAACAGATCCGCCAGGTCGTCGAGCGATTTCTGATCCTCGCCTGTGAAAATGACTGAGGTGTCGTGATGAACGGCGAGCTCACCTGCAATTGACGGGCCCACAATGGCAGACCACGTCACTGAATTCATGAGGTCTTCGTCAAAGTAGCGTTGCATGACCTCGGGGAGTAGGAAGAGGTTGCCCTCTTCGTCGGCCTCCATGCCCTTGGTGATGATGAGGACCTTCATGCCCGGCTTCACGAGCTTTGCGAGTCGCTCGGACACCCAATGCACACCGAACGAGTTCACACCCGACATGGCGACGTCAGCACCGTCGAATGCCTTCTCGGCATCCTCAAGTTGGTAGGCGACAACCTTGTCGTTGACCTTGAGATCAAGATCTGGGTGTACGCCGGTGGTCTGGATTGATTCGATGATGTCGCGGTCGAGGTGAGTACCAACAAGGTTGACCTTGTGACCGTTCTCGGTCAGTGGGAATGTCAGTGCTGTTGCCATGATGCCTGCACCGAGGATTGCAATGGTTGCCATTATTTCTCCTTTGAAATGAGAGCCAAGACACGCTCGGCTGTGGGTATGTCGATGATCATAACGTCAGCGAGGCCGGCGCGAGCACCAGCGACGAGGACTTCAGCTTTGGCAGGTTCTCCCGCAACGGCGACCTTGTGCTTAGCTGTGGCCAACCGGGATAACGGAAGAGCAATGGTGCGACGTTCGAGTTCGGCTGAGATCGGCTCGCCGTTCGCGTCGACGAAGTGGGAGAGGATGTCGCCAACCGCTCCCATCGCGCGGGTTCTCTCGATCTGCTGTGGTGTGAGGAATCCTGATTTGACGAGGACCGAATCTTTCGTCACGGTTCCGGGTGAATAGATAATCGCATCAGCGCTGTGTGCACCACTGAGGACGCGGATGACGGATTGCTCTGCCATGAGGTGCGGACCGAGATCCGGATTTCCCACAAGAGCTGGCGCCGGAAGCGTGTGTGCCGTCCCTTTGCCCTTGTGTGCAATGGCCGAGACGGAGGAAAACACTTCATTGTCTCCTGCGTGCGTGGGGCCCCCGTTAGTTTGATAGACGACGACGCCGGTTGTCCAACCTTCGTTCAAAGCTCCAGCGAGCGCCGTCATCGTTCGTCCCCACGAAATGCCAAGACTTCTCACAGCGGTGCGGCCGACGAGATACTTTGCTGCCGTGCGGGCAACGGCGGCCACACCGTCGGTATTATTTCCGGGCACGACGATGGCCTGAACTCCGAGTTCGCCAATGATCTGCTGTTCGATGTGATGGGTTTGTGCACGCGGATGATTGATCGTGATGGAGACGAGTCCGATTTCTCGAGCCTCGTCGATGAGCCGGCCAATCGTCCACCGCGTGTAGCCTAATTTCGTGCCAATAGCTTGTTGGGTGAGACCTTCCATGTAGTACAGGTATGCAGCCTCGAACATGAGGTCTTCTCGTGACGTGCCTGGCGATCCTGATGTCATGGTGACATTGTGCCATGAATGCAACTTATGTGGAACAGTTGCTTGAAGCATGCTCATTAGTGCATGCCGCAGGTGGCCGTCGTCACAGCATGCGAAATACTCGGATCATGCGCTCGAGTGTATAGTTATGCGTATGTCATTTACAGTAGCGATTGCAGGGGCCACAGGCTATGCAGGTGGTGAGCTTGCTCGGGTTCTCCTTGCTCACCCGGAGGCGGATATCCGCACCGTAACAGCGCACTCGTCTCGTGGAAAACTTGGCGACCATCAACCTCACTTGCGGCCATTACGCGATTTTGAGATCCAGCCCTTGTCGGCTGACGTCCTTGCACCCCACGACGTCGTTGTGCTCGGTTTGCCCCACGGCGCTTCGGCCGCAATGACAGCGGACATCGAAGCTTTGAATCCAGACGCCCTCATCGTCGACCTGGGCGCCGATCACCGGCTCGAAAGTCCACGTGCCTGGGAAGAGTATTACGGCTCTGCGGCATCTGAGCCGTGGACCTACGGCATGCCGGAACTCATCCGAGCATCGGGCCCCACTCAGCGTGACCTCCTCGAGCGCACGAACCGGATCGCCGCGCCAGGGTGCAATGCGTCGGCAGTCACGTTCGCCGCTCAGCCGGCCGTCGCCGCCGGGCTGACCGAGGGTGAGGATATCGTCGCGATCCTGTCCGTTGGCTATTCGGGTGCGGGTAAGAGCCCAAAGACTCACTTGCTCGCGTCTGAAGCGAGTGAATCTGCCGTTCCCTATGCTGTGTCAGGCACGCACCGCCACATCCCCGAGATTGCGCAGAATCTCCATACCGCAGGTGCTTCGAACGTGTCGATGTCATTTACGCCAGTACTCGTGCCGATGTCGCGGGGAATTCTCGCAACGGTGTCTATTCCCGTTGTGGAAGGTACGAGCGCCAACGATGTGCTCAGTGTTTATCAATCTGCGTTGGCAGACGAACCGTTCGTCGTGTGGTCGCATGCGTGGCCGACGACGGGCGCCACAGTTGCCTCTAATCTTGCTCTCGTTCATGCAGAACTCGATCGTGATGGCCGCCGGATCACGGCGATCTGTGCCCTTGACAACCTCGTTAAAGGTACCGCGGGCGCGGCGATCCAGTCGATCAATCTTGCTCTCGGTCTCGATGAAACCACAGGACTATCTCAGGTAGGAGTTGCACCATGATGCTGTTTTCGCGCAACCTTACTCCGGTTGAGACCGGGCTCGGTGTGACCGCACCCAAGGGGTTTCGTGCCGCGGGAGTCGCTGCCGGCCTCAAAAGGGACGGCTTGGACGTGGCCGTCGTCGTCAACGATGGTCCCGAGGTGATCTCTGCCAACGTGTCGACGCAAAACCGTGTGTTTGCCGCACCCATCAAATGGATGAGGGAGACG
>JAAYGH010000314.1 GCA_012727825.1 Trueperella sp. | reverse complement strand
GTTGCCATGGCGGTGTTACTTGTGTGGATGGAAAAGCGTTTCAAGTTCCGAGGCGGACAAACGGCCGTTATGTACATCATCCTCTACACCGCTGGGCGAGTGTGGATCGAAAATCTTCGTATCGACAAGGCCCTCATCATTGGGGGTCTGCGCCTCAACGTGTGGACCTCAATCTTGGTCCTACTCGGTGCAGTGCTCGTCTTCATTGTTCTGACACGTTTCCTGAAGTCCCACCCTGAGCTGGGGGACCTCTATCTCGACGGTCGTGATCCAGATGCTGAGGGCACCGAGGTCGTACAGGGCGTCTCTGACACTGCAAACGTCAGCGAGCCAACGGATGCTGCGAAAAATAAAGACGGAGGCGATCCCGCCGTCGTCGATGATGGAACAGTGCCCGAAGCAGACACAAATATTGATCGAAGTTAGTAAGTACGCCTGAACTTTTTCCGGCGTTGCGTTCATCAGGTAAGGTGGAATCATGCGTAGAGCCAAGATTGTGTGCACCCTAGGTCCAGCTACAGATACCAAAGAACGAATTGTTGAACTCGTGAATGCGGGCATGAATGTTGCCCGTATTAATGCCTCTCACGGCAACCACGATGAGCACGAAAAGCGAATCGACTGGGTTCGCGAAGCATCGGAGGAGACCGGTCAACCCGTGGCCGTCCTCGTCGATCTTCAAGGTCCGAAGATCCGGCTGGGTACCTTTGAATCCGGCCCCGTCCTCCTCGAACAAGGTGATATCTTCACTATCACTGCGGATGAGGTCCCGGGCGACAAGGCACTCGTATCGACCACCTTCAAGGGACTGCCTGGTGACTGCAATCCTGGCGATCTGATCTTGATCGATGATGGCAAGGTCCAAGTTCGCGTGATGGAAGTGAACGGACCAGAGGTGGTCACCGAGGTTCTCATTGGCGGAACGGTCTCGAACAACAAGGGCGTGAACCTGCCGGGTGTTGCGGTGTCAGTTCCCGCACTGTCCGAAAAGGACAAGGAAGACCTCATTTGGGGCCTGAACTACGGCGCTGACATCTGCGCCCTCTCGTTCGTCCGCTCCGCAGACGACGTCAAGGACGTCCATGAAATCATGGACATGGTTGGGCGCCGTATTCCCGTGATCGCAAAGATTGAGAAGCCACAGGCCGTGACCGTTCTTGATGAGATCGTGCGCGTATTTGATGGCATCATGGTTGCTCGCGGTGATCTTGGCGTTGAACTTCCGTTGCAGCAGGTGCCGATCGTGCAAAAGCGTGCGATCAACATCGCCCGCCGTAACTCCAAGCCAGTCATCGTTGCAACTCAGGTGCTCGAGTCGATGATCACTGCGCCGACGCCCACGCGTGCTGAAACCTCAGACTGTGCGAATGCAATCCTTGATGGTGCGGATGCCGTCATGCTGTCGGGTGAAACTTCGATCGGAAAATACCCGGTCATTTGTGTGCAAACGATGGCATCGATTATTGAGTTCACCGAGGAACATGGGCTCGAGACGATCCCGAAGATCGGTAACCTGCACCGCACTCGTAACGGTGTGATCACCCGCTCGGCAGTCGACATCGGTGAAGCTTTGGGTGTCAAGTATCTCGCCGTCTTTACCTCATCGGGTCAGACGGCTCGCCGGATGGCGCGCCTGCGCGCACGCATCCCTCTCCTTGTGTTCACGCCGTCGGAGGATGTACGCCATCGCCTCGAACTGACGTGGGGAGTCCAAACCATCATCACGCCAGAGGTGGCTAACACCGATGAAATGGTCGAGCAGGTGGATGTTATCTTGCGTCAGCATGGCTATGCCGACGATGGCGATCGAGTCGTGATCGTCTCCGGTATGCCTCCGGGCAAGGTAGGCTCCACCAACACGATTCGTATCCATAAGATGGGTGAAACCTTCAAAACCGGCGAGTAAGTCTCACCAGTTTTCTGAACGTGTGAGGAATCTCCGCCTTCGGGCGGAGTATTTCTTGCCCCGACCACAGTAAGATCGTTACAGCCCACTGCTCCGGTGGTGGAATCGGCAGACACACTGCACTCAAAATGCAGCGCTGAAAGGCATGCGGGTTCGAGTCCCGCCCGGAGCACTCATATGTGCAACACGCGCAAATCACGCCCACGTCAGAGCACAGGTTTGTAATATTGTTTTGAAAGTGCCCGCTTTTAAAGGGGCCATACATACAGTGCGATCGGAGGAACGCGTGAAGGATGCAGTAGCGGGTGCCAAAATTGAAAGAATCAAAGATGATACTGACCCCGCAACCGTTCGTGCCCTCGTTGTAGAAGACGAGACGCTCATCCGTCTCGATATCGTCGAGACTCTCGAAGAAGCTGGATACACGGTTGTTGCGGAGGGTGCGACTGGCGACGAGGCCATCGCGCTGGCTCAGGAACACGATCCGGATCTGATCGTCATGGACGTCAAAATGCCAGGAATGGACGGCATCTCTGCAGCTGAGCGCATTCTGGGTGACCACCAGATAGCGATTGTTATGCTCACGGCCTTCTCGCAGAAGGAACTTGTGGAGCGCGCTCGTGATGCCGGAGCCATGGCCTATGTCGTGAAGCCATTTACACCCGAAGATCTCATCCCGGCTGTAGAAATAGCACTGTCCCGTTCGCGTGAGATTGCCTCGCTTGAAAAAGAAGTTGCTTCTCTGGCGGAGAAGTTTGACACTCGCAAGCGCGTTGATCAAGCCAAGGGACTTCTCCAGAGCAAGATGGGCCTCACTGAGCCGGAGGCGTTCCGCTGGATTCAAAAGACGTCGATGGATCGGCGCTTGGCGATGCGTGAGGTTGCGGATGCAGTCGTCGAGCAGGTTGGCGAAATGTAAGGCTTGTGTCGTTCCTGAATTAAGGCGTGATGTAGACGCAGGTTAACCGGCCGGAAGCTGTTAAGTTTCCGGCCGCATCTGTGATGTCTACCAGCGTCGTGAACGTGGAGCGGCCGGCTTTGATCACGGTGGCTCGTGCACGCACGCGATCGGACCTGTTCGGTGCGAGGTGGGAGACGGACATTTCTGTGCCTACAGCGATTTTTCCCTCGGGAGCATTGGAATGCGCGAGAAGCGAGCCAGCATGTTCCACGCCGACGCCGTTAATTCCGCCGTGTAGCACGCCGTATGGCTGGCGTACGTCCCGGGTTGGCATCTCAATCACACATTCCTCGGCCGTCCACGTGATGACCTTGATGCCGAGGGTTGTGGCGAGTTCTGTCCAGTTTTCACTCATGGATCTTAAGTATAGAGGCCTCCGTCTGAAACGTGTCGGCTCGACGCGATAGGCTTGGGGACGTGAAAGACAAAACGCTTCTTGTACTCGATGGCCATTCGCTGGCGTTCCGTTCATTCTTCGCGTTGCCAGCGGATAATTTTGTGACTGACCAGGGTCAGTACACGAATGCTGTTCACGGCTTCCTCTCCACCCTGCTCAAGCTGGTGGCCGATCATTCGCCGACCCACATCGTCGTCGCTTTTGATCTGCCTGGCGGCACGTTCCGCACCCGCGAGTACGCGGACTATAAAGGTGGACGCGCCGACACGCCCGAGGCGTTCAAGGGGCAAATCTCAGTGATCCAAGAGGTCCTGGATGTTATTGGAGTGTCGTGGTTAACCTACGACGATTATGAAGCCGATGACATCGTTGCCACCCTTGCCACTCGAGGCGAGAAGCAGGGTATGAATGTCTTCATCTCGTCGGGCGATAAAGACACGTACCAGCTGGTTGATGACTCGATTACCCTGCTGTACCCGATGCCCCGCTCGCAGATGGCCGTCTACACCCCGGAGGCTGTGAAAGAAAAGACGGGCGTCACGCCCGACCTCTACTCAGATGTTGCGGCACTTGTAGGCGAGAAGGCGGACAACATTCCGGGCGTGCCACTGTGGGGAGAAAAGACGGCCGCTAAATGGCTCAATCACTATGGTTCGCTCGAGAATCTCCTCGACAATGCTCATGAGATTGGCGGCAAGACCGGCCAAAATTTGCGCGATAACATCGAGTTGGTGCGCCGTAACCGCAAACTCAACGATCTCGTGCGCACACTGCCAATCGTCGAGGATCTTGATGAGCTGAAGCCGCTCGGCGTCGAACGCGAAAAGATGCACGAGCTCTTTGACACCCTGAACTTCACAACTCTTCGCGAACGTGTGCTCAAGGAACTTGCGATGCGCGACGGTGAACGTGGCGCCGAGGATCATCACACTGATGACGTTGAGCTCACGCTCGTGGCTGCCGGATCAACACCGCTTGCAGATTTTTTGGCGACTCACGAGGGACCATGGGCACTCGACCTTGAGGGGGAGCGGCGTCCCCTACGTGGTGATGTCGAGCAGTTCGCCATAGCATCCTCGAACCATGCGGTGTTCTATGGTGATAAACCGAGCCTCGACGTCGCCGACGAACAGGCGCTAGTCTCCTTCCTTGAGGACGCGGATCAGGAAAAGATCGGCCACGGCATGAAGGGCATCGCGCACGCGTGGGCCGGCGCCGGAATTGCCTTGCGCGGAATTGTCGCGGACACCGAGATTGACGCCTACCTCTTACATCCTGACCAACGTCACTATGACGTAGAGGATCTTGCCCAGCGCTATTTGAGTTACGACCTAGCGGCTCTGACGAGTGCGGGCGACACCCTCGGTATTGGTGCGGATGGTTCACTCGTCGAGAGCACCATTGCTCCTCGAGCTGCGGCGCTACACGACCTGCGCTCAGCTTTTGAAACAGCTCTTGATGCGGTGGATCCTGACGGCACACTGCTCGAGTTGGAGCTTGCTGTGGCGGGGTTGCTCTTTGACATGGAAAATTCAGGTATCGCGATTGATGAGGGTCGGCTCGAGGCGTTGTACCATGACTTCAACACGCGTGTTGAAGACGCTCAGGATCGCTCGTATGCCGCGATCGGTGACGACTCCGTCAATCTTTCAAGCCCCAAGCAACTTCAGGAAGTGCTCTTTAACCAGCTGGATCTTCCGAAGACGAAGAAGACGAAATCGGGTTACACCACGAATGCTGACGCGCTTGCGGACCTGCTTGTCAAGATTGCATTGCGCGAGGACGAGGCCGCTCGAACTGGGCAAGAGTTTCTTTCGGGTCTGATGGATCACCGTGAGGCCATCAAACTTCGTCAATCGGTGGAGGGTCTGCAGCGGGCTGTGATGGAAGATGGCCGCATCCACACGACCTTCCAACAAACGGTGGCGGCAACAGGCAGGCTCTCGTCGACCGACCCCAACCTCCAAAACATTCACACTCGCACCGAAGAAGGGCGGCAGATCCGCGAGATCTTCGTGCCGGGTGAGGGCTTTGATTACCTGATGACTGCCGACTACTCGCAGATCGAGATGCGTCTCATGGCCCACCTGTCCGAAGATGCCTCACTTATTCAAGCCTTCAACGAAGGTGCTGACCTCCATAATTATGTGGCGAGTCGAGTGTTCGGTGTTCGGGAAGATTCGGTGACGGGGGAGCAGCGCTCCAAGATTAAGGCGATGAGCTACGGCCTCGCATATGGCCTGTCAGCCTATGGATTATCCCAGCAACTTCGCATCTCGGTCGGTGAAGCTGATCGCCTCATGAACGAATACTTTGAACGCTTTGGCGCCGTGCGTGATTACCTCGAGGGGGTGGTGGCACAGGCGCGCAAGGACGGACACACGTCCACCATCATGGGCAGGCGCCGCTATCTGCCCGGGCTCACGAGTCAAAACCGCCAGGTACGAGAATCGGCTGAACGCATGGCTCTGAACGCGCCGATCCAAGGATCGGCGGCCGATATCATTAAGTTCGCGATGGTGCTCGTCCAGGATGCCATTGACAAGGCTGGTCTGGAATCGCGCATGTTGCTCCAAGTTCATGACGAACTGGTCTTCGAAGTGAAATCGAGCGAAGCAGACAAGCTTGAGGAAATCGTCCGTGAGCAGATGGGCCAGGCTGCCGAACTGAGCGTGCCGCTGTCAGTTGGCTTTGGTGTGGGCCGCAACTGGCGCGACGCCGCCCACTGACTGGCTGCCGCCCACTGACGCGCACGGGCAGCCGAAACAGATCGGCGCTAGATGGCTCGATTCGAGAAGATGATCGTGCCAGGAACGCGCTGTGAGCGTGTGGGGCTCCATGCGCCCCACACGACCTTGCGCCCGGCAGGCCATTCAGGCTCCACGCACTCCTCGATCACAAACCCGGACTCGTTGAGCGCATTAATGTGGTCGGCGAGCGTGTGGTGGAAGTTCGCATATTCGAGCTCGCCGTTCTCGCGGCGTTCAATGTAGGGAGTGCGATCAAAATAGGACTGGGTCACCCTAAACGAACTCGGGTCATCAGCAAAGATCCATTTCACTGGGTGCGATGCTGAAAACACCCAGCGTCCACCGGGAGACAGGACGCGGTGTGCTTCACGGTGGAGGTCGGTGAGGTCGTCGATAAAGTCGATCGCGCCAAAGCTGGTAAAGACCACGTCGAACTGACCGTCATCGTAGGGCAATGACCGCGCGTCCGCCACATCGACGGGAAATCCCACGCGATGCTTGGCATTCAAAGCGAGCGCCACGTCAACCATGCCTGGTGCAATATCGCAGGCTGTGACATCGAGACCGTGTTTGGCCAGATAACGCGAACACTGAGCGGCTCCGGAACCAATCTCGAGAATAGACGCTCCCCGTAGTGAGGGC
>JAAYGH010000313.1 GCA_012727825.1 Trueperella sp. | reverse complement strand
CTTATTGCCTGCCTCCATGACGCCCGGGCCACCGCCGGTAATGACGGCGTAGTCTTCCTCGACGAGCCTGCGCGCGATATCGGCAGTCATCTCGTAGTACGGATCATCCGGCGTCGTGCGCGCGGAGCCGAAGATCGACACCGCCGGACCAGCGTCCGCGAGTGCACCAAAACCCTCCACGAACTCCGCCTGAATACGCATGATGCGCCACGGATCGGAGTGGATGAACGACGAATCTTGGAGCGGGTTGAGAAGCCGCGCGTCGGTCGTCGTCGCAGGGATCTGCTGGCGCCTCAGCGTCACTGGGCCTTTAAAATACTTTCTTATACTTTTTGCCATGGGGTTAAGGTTACCTGCTCGTAGGTGAACACACGGAGAATCCTTCATGAAAACCTGTGTGCCACCGTGGACTGCACCTGGCCTAGTATGGACGTAATGGAACTTGTCATCTCCGCCGTCGTCGGCATCGGCATTGGCGTCGTTGTGGGAATGCTCGGCGCGGGCGGCGGCATTTTGTCTGTTCCCGCGCTTGTGTATCTGCTCGGCCAGACACCGCACGACGCCGCGGCGGGATCCCTCGTCATCGTTCTCCTGTCTGCCTTCACAAGTTTGCTTGCCCACTCGCGTCACAATCACGTGAACTGGAAGGGCGGAATGGTTTTCGCAGCAGGCGCGGCTGTGGCTGCGTTCGGCGGCGCGCGGCTCGCTCCCCTGTTCAGCGGCACCGTCCTTATGATCCTGTTCTCGGCGCTTGTGCTCGCCGTAGCAATCCTCATGCTCGTGCGTGGCGTGAACGGGCGGTCTCAGGAGCAGAAGCACATCGACGGCGAGGAGCCGGTTGTCGCCACGGCACGCGTCAAGAATCCGCGCGCGTGGAAAATCATCGTTGCGGGCACCACCGTCGGATTGATGTCAGGCATATTCGGCGTAGGCGGCGGATTCGCCGTCGTGCCTCTGCTGGTCATGGTGTTCGGCTTCCCGATGGTCGAGGCAGCCGGAACAAGCGTGCTCATCATGATGATTTCATCCGTCTCGGGCCTGCTCGGACGCATCGGGACACCGGTGGAGATCGACTGGCTGATCGTACTCGTGTTCGCTGCCCGTTCGGCCATCGGAGGCCTGGTCGGAGAACCAATCAGCCGCAAGGCACGCCCATCGACTCTCACCATTGCGTTCGGTGTTCTGCTGCTCGTGATCGCCGTGCTCACCGCACTCCAGAACATCTGACAAACCGGCGATTTCCCTCCGAGGGCACAAGCCCCGTTTTTATCACCGCCCACCCGTTCGCCCTGCGGTACTCTAACGCTATGTCTTTGGAATACATGGAATTAGCCCGCACAGCCGCAGCGCGTATAGCTAACGTGACGGGCGTCGAGAAACATGACATCGCACTCACGCTTGGCTCCGGCTGGGGAGGCGCTGCGGACCTCATTGGTGAGGTCGTCGCCGAAGTTCCCGCCGAGGAGATCCCCGGATTTTCGAAAGCCGCCGTGGAAGGGCACGGAGGCAAGTTGACCTCCATCCGTCTCACCTCCGGCAAACACGCTCTGGTGCTCGGTGCTCGCACGCACTACTACGAGAGCAAGGATGTTCGGGCAGTCGCACACGGCGTCCGCACGGCAGCCGAAGCAGGCGCGGAGATCTGCATCTTGACTAACGGCTGCGGATCCACGCGGGCCAATGTTGGGCCGGGATCGGCAGTCCTCATCTCCGATCACATCAACCTCACGGCCACCTCCCCGCTCGAGGGCGCGAACTTCGTGGATCTGACGGATCTGTATTCACAGCGCCTGCGCCGCATCGCACATTCGGTTGATCCCCATCTCGGTGAGGGCGTCTACGTCCAATTCCCCGGCCCCCATTACGAGACCCCTGCGGAGGTCCAGATGGCCGCGCGCCTCGGCGGGGATCTTGTGGGCATGTCCACCGCACTCGAGGCGATTGCCGTGCGCGAAGTGGGCATGGAGCTACTCGGTATCTCTTTGGTCACCAACCTCGCCGCCGGTGTTGCGGCCGAAAGCCTCAACCACACCGACGTACTCGAAGCCGGCAAGGCCGCCGGCCCCCGCATTTCCCAACTCCTAGCCGACATCATTGACCAGATTGTGAAGGACCTTTAAATGGCAGACGTACACGCACTGATCGACTCCGCCCGCACGTGGATCGCGGCTGACCCGTCCGAAGCCGACCGGGCCGAGCTTGAAGACCTCCTCACGAAGGTCGCAAGTGGCGAGGGCGACGCTCTGATCGATCTTGAGGACCGCTTTGCCGGCACGCTGGAATTTGGAACCGCCGGTCTGCGCGGCGAGATGGCCGCCGGCCCGAATCGTATGAACGTGGCCGTGGTGCGTCGCGCTGCTGCGGGCCTCGTGGCATGGCTGACGGACAAGGTTGCAAGCGATCCCGTCGTCGTCGTTGGCTTCGATGCCCGCTACCACTCAAACGAATTCGCGCGCGATACCGCCGCGATCGTCCAAGCAGCCGGTGGCAGGGCACTCGTCATGCCAAGCGCGTTGCCAACCCCGCTGCTCGCGTACGCGGTGCGCGCCTTGGGCGCCGACGCCGGTGTGATGGTCACGGCCTCGCATAACCCACCAAAAGACAATGGCTACAAGGTCTACCTGGGCGGACGCTCAGTTGAGGACGTCGGTAATGGCGTG
>JAAYGH010000312.1 GCA_012727825.1 Trueperella sp. | reverse complement strand
TCGTGGCTAGATTCACTAGCAATAAGATTATGAACGTAGCGACGCGCGTCTTCCATTGATGCAACGTCACCTTGCCTGTTCATATCCGGTGAATGGAATGCAAGATAGACCGCCTCAGCGTCCTCGTCAACGAGCCTCCGCAGCGTCGGCTCGACCCGACTACGCAACCTCAGCGGCTGAATAGCATCGAAAATGGCACCGTGAGAGCGCCTCGCCACACGGAGTTCATAGTTCGATTGGAGGTTCATCCAGAATTCTGCAGAGGTGCCGAAATACTGTGAAAGCCGCATTGCGGTATCGGCAGTGATCCCTCGTTTGCCGTGAACGATCTCGTTGATTCGACGCGGCGGAACACCAATGGACACAGCAAGCTTATTCTGGGTGATCCCAAAGCCCTCAATGAAGTCCTCCATCAGGATCTCTCCTGGGTGAATCAGATCGATCAGGTCATTTTCAGTGGTAGTCAACGAGTTCGACATCGTCCGCACCTCCATCTCTCCACACAAAGCAAAGACGCCATTGCGCGTTCACTCGAATGCTGTACTGCCCACGACGGTCACCGACCAGTTGCTCGAGTCGATTTCCTGGCGGGATCCTGAGATCCTCGATGCTCTTCGCGGCATGGATCAACTCCAGCTTCCTTAAGGCCACACGCTGCACAGCCCGATCGAAGCGCTTAACGTACTGCTCATGCCAGATTCGCTCAGTGTCTTTGCTACCGAACGATCTGATCATGGGACAACTATATAACGCTTTCCGTCAATAACGCTACACGTTAAACATGAACTCGACGACGTCGCCGTCGTGCATCACGTAGTCTTTGCCTTCCATGCGCATCCGGCCGGCGGCCTTGACCTCTGCGACGGAGCCGAGTTCGTCGAGTTCATCGAAGGACATGACTTGCGCCTTAATGAATCCTCGCTCGAAGTCGGTGTGGATAACGCCCGCGGCCTGTGGAGCGGTCCACCCCTTGTGGATCGTCCATGCACGCGTTTCCTTTGGTCCCGCGGTCAGGTAGGTCTGCAACCCGAGGGTGTCGAATCCGACCCGCGCCAGCTTGTCGAGTCCCGCCTCTTCTTGGCCCGTCGATTCGAGCAGTTCGCGTGCGTCGTCGTCGTCGAGTTCCACGAGCTCCGACTCAAATTTTGCGTCCAAGAAGATCGCCTCAGCCGGGGACACCAGCTCACGAAGCTCAGCCTGCATCTGCTCGTCCGCCAGGCCGTCGTCATCAGTATTGAAGACATAAATAAACGGTTTGGTCGTCATCAAATTAAAGGACTTCAGCGTCGCCTGATCGAGATGCCTACCCGCGGCATACAGCGTGTTGCCCTCACCCAAAATATCGAGTGCTTCCTGCGCCGTCTTTACAACCTCCGGCCCGATCCGCTTGCCCGTCAATTCCTTTTGCAGACGCGGCAATTGGTTCTCGAGTGTCTGCATGTCAGCAAGCACGAGCTCGGTAGTGATCGTGTCGATATCAGATTTCGGGTCCACCTTGCCGTCCACGTGGGTCACATCTGGATCGGCGAACGCACGAGTGACCTGGCAGATCGCGTCGGCTTCACGAATGTTCGCGAGGAACTGGTTGCCAAGCCCCTCGCCCTCCGACGCGCCGCGTACAATGCCCGCGATATCAACGAAGGACACCACCGCAGGCAGAATTTTCTGCGACCCGTAAATTTCCGCAAGGCGATCGAGTCGCGGGTCCGGAAGTGGCACCACACCGACGTTCGGCTCAATTGTGGCGAACGGATAGTTCGCGGCGAGCACGTTCGCACGAGTCAGCGCATTAAAAAGGGTCGATTTACCGACGTTGGGTAATCCAGCAATACCAATAGTTAAAGACACGCGCCCATTCTAATGCGTCGGTTTGCTATTACAGCCAAATAACGACGACGACTGGCTCACCTTCCACTCCCGCGCCCCGCACGTCAGCCGGCTAGACCCCTTCCCACTCGGGGCCATTGGCGTGCGCTGCCGGCCGATGGAGCATGCCCCCGGACGGCGTGATAACAACTGTTTCCGGATCGTCCGCGTGCAGCATGGCGTGGCCGTCGATGATGAACGTCCATCCATGCGGTTCAATCGCTGGATACACGAGTGTTGCCACCGGATTGCGTGCAATGAGCCGCCGCTGGCTCGCCCCCACGTGCGCAACGATCACCCTGCCGTCGTCGACGAACGGATCGCACACCCACACGCGAGCCTGCATCTCTTCGTTGGCACCCAGAAGAATGGCCGAGCCCCCGTTCTGCGTGAAGTACTCGATGTGCTTGGGTAGATCAGAAACTGCAACCGTAATAGACATGACCCCAGTCTAATCCCAGTTATTCTCACAATCTCACGCCACGATTGAGCGAAACAGAGGTGTACTGTGATGTAGTGGCCCGAGAAATCAAATCTTTTATCTTCTTCAGCGCAGGCGTCGCGTTCCTAGCGTTAGGACTCGCGTTCCTCACACAAAGTGGCTTGGGCACCTCTCCCATTGGTTCTCCGATGTGGGTTCTCACGCTCGTCACACCGATTAGTTTCGGCGGCTGGAACCTCATTTTCAACATCTCTTTCGTCATTCTCCAATGGATCCTGCTCCGCCGAGATTTTCCACTCTGGTACTGGATTCAAGTACCAATTGCGCTGTTCTTCTCGATCCTCCTCGACGCTTTCATGCTCCTCCTATCCCCACACCTTCCCGAGGCATACTGGGCGCGCCTCCTCTTTATGTTCGGAGGTGTGTTCTTCGTGGCGCTGGGGGTTGCTCTCGAAGTTGCCACGGCAAAGTACTTCCTGCCTGGTGAGGGCATCGTCGCCGCGATCACAAAAATCTCGAACTGGCGTTTTCCACAGGTGAAAATCGGTTTCGACGTGCTCCTCGTCGTCGTGGCCATCATCCTGTCGTTGATCCTGTTCCAACGGATTGAAGGGGTCCGCGAAGGAACGCTCGTCGCCGCCGTGTTCACCGGCGTGATCGTCGGGTGGATTCAACGCCCGATTGACGCCCTTCACGATAGGTTCGTCGGCCCGAATCTCCCCCGGAAAAAGAAGCACGACGACGCGTAGCGCGGGGGCGCTCAAAAATTCTGTCGGAGCCCTCTTCTAGGCTGGGGGCATGACGATATCCGTTCCTGTTCTCGCCCTGTTCCTCGCCCTTGTTCTCATCGTGGGCGCGGTGATCGGCTTCTTGCTGGGAAAGTCCCACGCGCATAGCACCCTCCTTGACGGCGCTCGCGAGACCGCCGCACTCCGTGAACACGCAGCCTCCGCCGAGGCACGGGCCACTCGTTTGCTCGAGGAAAACGAGGGGCTGATTGAGCGGTCGCGGTCGGATGCAAACATCATGAGAGCGTTGACCCCCATCAATAAACAACTCGACCTCGTTAACGATCATGTGCAGCGGCTCGAATCAAAAACTACATCGCACCATTCGGAAGTGGTCACCCAGTTGCGTCGCGATGCGCAGGTGAGCATGGAACTATCTGACACAACGGCCTCGCTGAATGCGGCACTGCGGTCGACCACCGCGCGGGGCCATTGGGGCGAAGTTCAGCTTCGTCGAATCATTGAGGCGGCCGGCATGCTCGAACATGTGGATTTTGACGCCCAAGTCGGTTCGGCGCGATTCGCTGACGGTGTAAAGACAAGCCTGCGACCCGATGTGATTATTCATCTGCCAGGCGATGGGCATCTTGCAATCGACGCAAAAGTGCCGATGGATTCGTATTTGCGCGCGATGGAGATCGCGCCAGACGACACGGCTGCCGCGAAGGAGCGCGCCGAGCTACTTGCACGGCACTCAAAGGCCGTGCGCGGCCACGTCGACGCGCTTGTGAAGCGAGATTACGCGAAAGATTTTCCGGATTCCCCACAGTTGACGATCATGTTCTTACCCTCCGAATCGCTGTTGGCTGAGGCCACACACGCCGATCCCACGCTGCTCGATCACGCACTGGAAAAAGGGATCGTGGTCTCCTCACCGTCGTCGCTCCTGGCACTGCTCCGGGCAGTTGCGTCGGT
>JAAYGH010000311.1 GCA_012727825.1 Trueperella sp. | reverse complement strand
CGGGCACGCATAGGCGCGTGCGCAGCTCGCCGTTCGACAATCAGGGAAGGCGCCAGACCTCGTTCGCAGCCGGCGAAGTGATCCCGCTGATTGAAACGAACGACTCGGTTGAGATCCCTGACAACGAGCTGAAAGTCGACGTGTTCCGATCTTCTGGCCCGGGAGGCCAGTCGGTCAATACCACCGATTCCGCCGTGCGGATGACGCATATTCCTACCGGCATTGTGGTCTCGATGCAGGACGAAAAGTCGCAGATTCAAAACCGTGCGGCCGCCCTGCGCGTTCTCCAATCGAAGCTGCTCCAGGTCCGCCACGATGAAGAGCAGGCGAAAAAGAAGGAATTGGCCGGCGATGTTAAAGCATCGTGGGGCGATCAGATGCGCTCCTACGTGCTCCATCCGTACCAAATGGTTAAAGATCTGCGCACGGGCCACGAAGTTGGCAATACCGATTCGGTGTTCGACGGCGATCTGGACGGATTCATTGACGCCGGTATTCGCTGGCGCCAGGGAGGCAGGAGCGAATAATACTGGCCCGGGCCACGAAGGTTTGAGTGTCTTCGTGATTTAGCGCTTATTTCGGCGCGCCTATCCACGTGTGAAAATCACGCTTCTATGCTGATGAGGACCATGCTTTTAATGATTGCGCACTATTTATGATCACATTTGAGAACGTCACGAAGGTTTACCAGCGAGGGGCTGCTCCTGCACTGGACGACGTCAGCGTCAATATCGATCGCGGCGAATTCGTTTTCCTTGTGGGTTCATCGGGTTCTGGAAAGTCCACGATGCTCGCCCTCGTGCTGGCAGAAGAACGCCCCACGAATGGAACGGTTCACGTGCTCGGCAAGGATCTGTCCGGAGTGTCCTCGCGCCGTGTGCCTTATCTGCGCCGCCAGATTGGTACCGTGTTTCAAGATTTTCGGCTGCTAACAGACAAGAGCGTGTTCGAAAATGTGGCGCTAGCGTTGCAGGTGATCGGTAAGCCACGCCACGCCATTTACAAGGAAGTTCCGCAAGTTCTCGAACTCGTCGGACTCGATGGCAAGGAAAAGCGCGGCATGCACGAGCTCTCCGGTGGCGAGAAGCAGCGCGTGGCCATTGCCCGCGCGATGGTTAACCGCCCCGAGCTCCTGCTGGCTGACGAGCCGACCGGCAACCTGGATCATAAGACTGCCCTTGGCATCATGCGCCTTTTGGACCGGATTAACCGCCAGGGTACGACGGTCGTGATGGCCACCCACGATCAGGCGATCGTGAACCAATTGCGCAAGCGTGTGATTGAACTCGTGGATGGCGCCGTCGTTCGAGATCAGGACCGCGGCGTGTATGGAGGTAGCCAAGCATGAGGTTGCGTTTCATTTTCTCTCAGGTCTGGAAAGGTCTGCGATCAAACTTTGCACTCTCGGCGTCGGTCACGCTTGTCACTTTTGTGTCTCTCCTGTTCGTCGGCGCAGCGGTCCTGCTCCAGACCCAGATCGATTTGGCGAAGAACGATTGGTACGACCGCGTTGAGGTCTCCGCTTTCCTCTGTGCGCCGGAACAAAACACCCCGCAGTGTGCTGGGGGCGAGGTCACGCAGGAGCAGATTAACGACCTGAATGCATTCTTCCTTTCCGAGGAAATGTCCGCCTACGTCGATGAAGTGCACTTCGAAACAAAGGATGAGGCTTACGCTGCCCTGCGAGAATATCTTGCAGATTCAGCATGGATTGACACGGTGGATCCCCAGCAGATGCAGTCCTCTTTCCGCGTCAAACTAGTGGACCCGTCAGAGTACGACGTCGTCCGGGAAAGTATCGAGGGCCGCCCCGGCGTCGATGTGGTCATCGACCAGCGGGAGCAACTCGAGCCGCTCTTCAATCTCCTGAACCGCTTCACGCTCATTGCCGGAGCGCTGGCTGGAATTATGATTCTCACGTCGCTGCTCCTTCTTCCTGCAACAATCCGCCTGTCAGCGATGTTCCGCAGAAATGAAACCGAGATCATGCGTTTCGTGGGTGCATCGAACGGTTTCATCCAGGCGCCCTTTATTCTTGAAGGAGTGCTCGCCGCGCTCATCGGCGCTGTTCTTGCAGTGGGTGCATTGTGGGTGGCTGTCGAATACTTTATCCAAGACTGGTTCACGGGTTCGTGGCTTCGAATCATTACCAGCGAAGACGTGCTCATGTTGGCTCCGTGGCTCCTACTGGGCGCCATCGCGGTTGCTGCGGTAGCCTCGTTCGTCGCACTCCGTAGGTACACGAAGGTATAGGATATGGGCACCATGCGCAGAGTTATCACCTTTATTGCAGCTTTGACACTTGCTGTGTCAGGTGCTGCGATTGCTGTGCCCGCGTCCGCCGATGAGCGATCCGAGCTTGTGGACCAGCAAGAAGAGCAAGAGCTCGAAATTGAGCGCCTGCAGTCCGAGCTAGAAGGCATCGACATCGACCTTCAAGACGCCTACCTTCAGCTGGAAGATACGCGCGGAAAAATTCCGGCTGCGGAGGCAGAGGTGCTCAACGCCGAGAACGAACTTGCCGGCGCTATTCGTGAGGCCGAGGCCAATGCGGCGCTTTTGGCGGCCGCGCAGGGTGAACTCGATGGCATTAAGAACGAGATTGTTGAGTACGAGGAAAACGCCGACCTGACTCGCAAATCACTGGGTGAATATGCCCGCGCCACCTACCGCGGCGACACGATGCCCTCCGATCTCGAACTACTCATGGGATCGAGCACGGCTGAAGACTTCGCCAACGCATACCGCGCTCAGTCCGCGGTGTCGCGCTCGCAGACTGCGTCGCTCACCGAGTTCGAACAGCAGGCAGCGCAATCGAAGAATCGCGAGTCTCGCCAAAGCGCCGTCGAGGAAGACATTGAGGCGCTCAAGCAGGCGTCTGATGATCTCGTGATTGTGCAGGAAGAAAAGAAAAGCCTCGCCGATCAAAAACGCGACGATCTCTATCAACTTGAAGCGGAGTTTGCCGCGCAGTCCGAGACGCTCGAATCTAAGAAGGATGATTACCTAGATTCTGTGGGCAACCTTGAGGTGGCCCGCGACCAGACGGCTCAGCGCATCGCAGACATCGACGAAGAAAATCGCCGCAAGGAAGCCGAGCGCATCGCTGCTGAGAAGGCCGCCGCTGATAAGGCTGCACGCGAACAAGCAGCGCAAAACAACCGTCCGGCTCCGGCACCAGCTCCGACTTCGGCGCCACAGGTCTCTGGGAGCTGGATCCAGCCCCCGGTCCCGGCGCCCGTGTATGTGACCTCGCCTTTTGGAATGCGCCAATACCCGTTTGGTGGCATGTGGATGCACAACGGTGTAGATCTCCGATCGCGTTGTGGTGAAGCCCAGACGGCAGCCGCCGACGGCGTGATCGCGGCTGTTGTTCCAGCTGCGGGTAACGGCACGCACGGTAACCAAGTGTTTATCAACCACGGGATCGTCGGTGGGCGTTCCTACGTCACGGTGACGAACCATCTGCAGGCATTCAATGTCCGCTCGGGCCAGTCTGTGACGAAGGGTCAGGTCATCGGATGGACCGGCGAAACCGGCCGTGTGACCGCCTGCCACGTCCATTTTGAAGTCTGGCAAGACGGCACCGTCATTGATCCGATGACGTTCGGATCGTTCGTTCGCCGCTGGAGCTAACCTCCTGGCTGGGAGCGCGGGGCGCTGGAGGTCACGTGCGATAGCGCGTACACTATCCACCTTGAGGTTAGATGGCGCCGTTACGCCAGCTGACGATCTACCGCGAAGGGAGCCTCACTCATGTCAAAAGCCTGGAAGAAGGATGCTGGCAAGCCATCGGCTGCCCAAAAGGCCAAGCAGGCGGCAGATTCCAAGAAAGTGGTGGCCCGGAATAAGAAGGCCCGCCACGATTACTTTATTGACGACACGTTTGAGGCCGGCCTCGTGCTTGCCGGCACAGAGGTCAAGGCTCTGCGCGCCGGGCGTGCTTCGCTGTCTGAAGCATGGGTAGAGATCGACCGGGCTGGCGAAGGCTGGTTGGTTGGTGCCAATATCCCCGTATATTCAACGGGCGGGTGGACGAACCATGCGCCCACGCAGAAGCGCAAGCTGCTCTTGCACAAGGACGAACTGGTGGAGCTCGCCCAGCGGTCACGGGAAAAGGGCTATACGGTCGTGCCACTCGAGCTGTACTTTATTCGCGGGCGCGCGAAGGTTGAGATCGGAATCGCCCGCGGTAAGCAGGAGTGGGACAAACGCGAGACCTTGAAGCGCAAGCAGGACATGCGCGAGGCTCAGCGCGCGATGTCCGATGCCCGGCGCCAACAGCGCTAGGCGAATGACGCCGGTTGACCGACCGTCGTCGTCAAAGATTTCTAGCGCACAACTGTGCCAGTTCACCTGAAGTCCTGACGGCGTTCACCAAGGCGTGGTTGGATAGGGT
>JAAYGH010000310.1 GCA_012727825.1 Trueperella sp. | reverse complement strand
GGTTTGTGATTCGCTCATACCGTCACCTCAATTGTTGTGCCCGTCCGCGAGTTGCCCGCCGCTGGGGCCCGCCATCGCGTGCTGGAATTTCCCGAACTTGTGACCGTCATCGTGCCGCCAACATCTTCAACACGTTGACGCAACCCGGCAAGGCCGTTGCCGGAAACGGACTCGGAGTCGAACCCAACGCCGTCGTCGGTCATCCGGATGTGGGAGGAGCCCAAGTTGACGTGGACGGAATTCGCCTCGGCGTGCCTGATCACGTTGGTCATCGTCTCGCGCACGACCCAGCCGAACAGGATGCGGTGGCGCGGATCCACATCCTCTGGCGAACCTTCGAGGTGAAAGGCCAGTCCCATATCGTGCGCCAACTCCTGCACGGCTGCGAGTTCGGTTGCCAGTTGCCTGGTGCTCAAGCCAGAGACCGTGGCGCGAACTTCGGAGATTGCCTGCCTTGACAGGTCGTTGATCTCCGCAATTTCTGCCTTGGCACGCTCGGGATCACGGTCCATGAGTTTTGCGGCCAAATCAGATTTCAGCGAGATGACCGTCAGGGTGTGGCCGAGAACGTCATGGACGTCGCGGGCCACCCGCTCCCGTTCATCGACGACGGCCTCTCGTTTACCGAGTGTAATTTCTCTATTTGCCTGCCGGGTGTAGTAACTCGTTCCCACCACGGAGACGTATGTAGAGATAGCGATAATTGCGAGGCCAACTGCCCCAAAACCGTATAGATGAAAGGAGTACGGGACGAAAATGACGATGATCGAGATGCCGAGAATGTAGCCGATACGTGGTGGCAGCGTGATGATCACGAGTGCCACCAGGAAGATCATGAATGTGACCGCGAACGGAATGCCAACCACGAGCGCTACGGTGATGATGATTGCCGCGAGCCCCACAAACACGACGGATATTGGTCGCAGCGTATCGGTAAACGCGGTGGACGTGCTGAGTGAGTCGACCATTCCCCAGATGTAGACAATCGCAAAGGCCGCGACGATTGCCAACTGCCCTGCTTTGGTGCCACCCGATCGATCGGAGGAGAGGATATCCAGCACCGGAAAAGCTAGAAACCCGAGCCAGATCAGCGACATCAAGTATCCGGCGACTTCGTCCAGCCGTGAACTTTTCACGGGCGTGCGCCCTTTCGCCGCATCACCAGCGCTGCGAACCCCGCGAAGATCAGTGTCCATACGCCCAACGATAGCGCGGCCTGCCACAGCTCATCGTGATAGATCTCGCCCGTGGACGTGCTCCACGATCCCGCCGAGACGGGCCAGCGTGCGAGCGTTATGTAGCCCCACATGGGAGTGAAGCGCGAGAACTCCAGGAGCGCGCCCGATAGCGGCACGAAAAGATTGCCCGCAAATGCGAACAGCAACAGTAAACCAGCCCCCACCGAGGTGGCCACTTCGGAGCGGAACACGTAGCTCAGTGAGAGTCCGAACATGGCGAATGGGAGAGCGCCAACGAGGAGGACAAGGAAGGACAGCGCCCAGCCGTTCGGCGTCGCCTGCGCTCCCGTTGGCGCGGCCACCGCATAAATAATGCCGATCGTGATCGCCGCGAAAAGGGTGGCGGTGATCGACTTGAGGAGCACGTATCGGCCGGTACTCAGCGGCGTGAGGGAGAGCTGGCGGCCCCAGCCCTGCAGGCGTTCAACGGCTGCAGTGGAGGCAATTGCAACCGTTGCCGACGCCGCACCGTAGGCCGCCATTCCAATCATGATCGCCATCGCGATATTGCCGTTTTCCAATGGCTCCTGCGCGTATTCTTGGGCCGCGCCAAAAATCAGGTACATGAGGACGGGCACGCCAACGATGAAAATAATGCCTGGATCGCGCAGGGCGCGCTTGGTGTCGATTGCGAGCATGGTAGTCATGAACGGTCTCCGTTAACGTCGGCAGGGTCAGTGGTGTGGTGTGTGTCGACTGTCAGCGACAGGAAGGCATCTTCGAGGGATGAATCAGTAATCGTCACGTCGAAGACATCCGGCTCGGCGAGTACAAGGCGTGCGGCGTCGTCTGAGTTTGGTGTGGTGATGTGGAGAGTATCTCCGTCGAACGCCGCCGTTGTGCCAGGTATCGCTGCCAGGACAGCGCTCGCGAGCTCGTCTGCGCGAGCGGGCCCGCCTTCGAGCTTCGCCCGGACGTGGCGCATGCCCGCGATGGCTCGAACGTCTTCCATCTCGCCGTCTGCAACGATCTTTCCCTCGCTCATGAGAATGATGCGGTCGGCAAACTCTTCGGCTTCTTGTAGATAGTGGGTCGCGAAGATGACGGTTCGGCCTTCGGTTGCCTCGGCATGCATCGTGGCCCAGAACGAGCGGCGGGCGCCGACGTCCATGCCGGTTGTGGGTTCGTCGAGAATGAGAATGTCAGGTTCTGCGAGGAGCGCGAGCGCGAATTTTAGCCGCTGTTGCTCTCCGCCCGAACACTTCGATACGCGCCTGCCGGCGAGGGTCCTGAGGCCGGTGCGCTCGAGAATTTCCTCGATCGGCGCCGGATCTTTATAGGCTGCTGCGACATAGCTCACCGTTTCAAGGACGGTCATGTCTGCAAGTAGGCCGCCGGTCTGGAGGAGTGCGGAAATGCGCCCCGCGCGGATGGCCTCGCCCGGTGAGCCACCGAGCACGTGGAGTTCGCCGGAGCTCGGCTTCGTGAGGCCGAGGAGCATGTCGAGAGTGGTGGTTTTTCCTGCGCCGTTCGGACCCAGTAATGCGACCACGGCGCCACGAGCGACGTGGAAGTCAATCCCATCCACCGCTGTGACCTTGCCGAATGTTTTAGTGAGCCCGCGGGCTTCGATTGCGAACATGTTGAAAGTCTGACAGGTAGGGACGCCGTGTAGAAGTGTCGGATCGTCGCACTTGAGCATGACACTCGTCATGGGTGAAGGCGTGTCGAGGCGCACGTGCGCCTTTGGTGGGGTTGTGCCCTGCACGCGAGGGGTTGCGCTTGCGCGGCCGTCCACGCACTGTGATCCATCCGGTTGCGCCTTACACGCGCGGGGTTGTGTCCCGCATGCGAAGGTATGTGCCCCACACGCGAGGGGTTCCGGTCAAAAGCGAGGGGAATAACCCCTACCTTGTGACCGAAACCCCTACCGTTTGGCCTGCTGCCGGCCGGAACCCCTACCTTGTGGCCCTGCCATTCGACATCGGATTGGTGCGTTCGCGTGCTGGTTTCCCATCGCTGCCCGAGCTATCTGAGGGAGTCTTGGAGGCCGTGAATTTCTGAATTACCAAATCTCTGACAACTTTAGTGAAATATTCGCCGAATTCGGCAGTTTTCGTGCTGCTCGTGCTTATAGGTCACTGAACTTGCGCTGATAAGTCACTGAAGTTGTCGGGAGCCGCGCGATTGTCACCGGCCCGGCCGGCGTCTGCCTGTTAGGGAGTGCTAGTTCGATGCATCCTCGGCGTCAACGTACATCCATCGCCCGGCGCGCTTGTCGAAACGCGAGCGCTCGTGGATGTCCCCGTGGACATTCTTGGCGATGAATTCAACGATGCCCGTGCTGTCGGCTTCGGTCCCTGCTACGACGTCAATAATCTCGAGTCCGATCCACCCGTAGCCTGTGTTGATCTCCTCTTTGGGCCGGGTGCGGCCGTGCCAGGTGCGGAACAGGTGGTCCGGATTTTGGGTGACGAAGGCGCTGTATCGCGAGCGCATTGTGGCCTCAGCGGTGGGTGGGAGTTCGCTAGCGGAGAGGTAGGGGCCGCAGCAGGTGCCGAGCGAAGGTCCGCCGCACGGGCAGGGGTCAGAGTGCTTGATATTCATGGGTCTAACTTAGCGTGCCAGATATCGCGGAACGGGGAAATCCTTGAGTGCGGGCGGTGGAATCGATAGAAAAGAAAGGTAAGCGCGGCGAAGCTAGCCGATGGACCACAAGGTTTATTGAGGCGGTTTCATCGGAAGCAGGGCCGGATTGACGGCCCCCACAACGGAAGGAGTTCCAATGACCGAATACACCGGACAAGAACTGAAGGGGCACAAGATCGCGTTCCTCGCACGCAGAGGTGTTGAGGAGCCGGAGCTGACCGAACCATGGAAGGCAGTCGAGGCTGCGGGTGGTGAACCCGTGCTCGTATCGAATGAACCCGGCACCATCACGGCGCTCGTCGGTGACTGGGACAAGAGCGGAACATACGACGTTGACGTCGTTTCTGACGATGCCAACGTTGATGACTACCTGGGCCTCGTGTTGCCCGGCGGCACGTTGAACTCGGATAAGATTCGCGACCACGAAGCGTCGCAGAAGTTCGTGCACGCTTTTATGGAAGCTGGCAAGCCGGTGGCACCAATCTGCCACGGCGCGTGGATCCTCGTGGAGACGGGCGATGTTGAGG
>JAAYGH010000309.1 GCA_012727825.1 Trueperella sp. | reverse complement strand
CCCACTAGCTCGCGACACGAAACCAGCGTGACGTGCAACCTCGTGTCGTTGTGTGTATGATCGATCAGGTTGCTGCAGCAGGAAAATGGTGCAGAATACGGGCGTTTAGCGCAGCGGTAGCGCGCTTCCTTCACACGGAAGAGGTCACTGGTTCGATCCCAGTATCGCCCACCGCACGACCTTCACGTATCGAACGTGAAGGTCTTTTTTCGTTACCAAAGAAAATAGCTCATTCTGACGCAATGATTGAGGGCTTTCCATGGAATTTTGCTGCTCTTGATCGGAATATTTCACAAAACAACAAGTCTTCGTAAACGTTGCCCTGCAGGGAAAGCACCACATCTTTGCTTGAATTTTCACGTATCATCTCAAAATTCCCCACGAAACAATTAGGCGACAAAAGTCTTAGGTAATTAGGCCCGCAAAAACAATCGTTGACAAACCGCGGTTTGCGCGCACTTCGGACTTCCATTACCGAGCCGACGATAGGGGTTTTCCGTTGCGAGAACGCAAATAAATCCCAGCGGCAAAGAATCTATTATACGGTTGTCATGATTTCCAACCACCCCCCATGACGAGGTGACATAGTGTCCACACACGATCCTGTGACCACAATTGAAGAAGATTCGGAGCACCAGCCCAAATGGGGCATGGTGATCGACCTGCAAAAGTGCGTCGGATGCGACTCATGCACAGTTGCATGTAAGGCCGAAAATCGCACTCCCCCGGGAGTGTCCTACAACGTAGTGCTCGAAGAAGAAGTCGGCACATTCCCCAACGTTCGCCGGATGAGCATTCCACGCCCATGCATGCAATGCGACGATCCTCCGTGCGTGCTCGTTTGCCCTGCAAACGCCACCTACAAGGGCGAGGATGGCGTCGTCGTCATCAATAAAGACCGTTGTATCGGATGCCGCTACTGCATCACGGCATGCCCATACGGCGCCCGCTCCTTCGACTTCGGCGAAACGTACGAAGACGAAATGGTCGGCTTCAATGAGTTGCAAGTCAACGAATGGGGAACCGAATTCGGCGAACGTGGTGGCGTGTGGTCGCCGCCAGTTGGTCAGGTCCGCAAGTGCACATTCTGCGCACACCGCATCCCTCGCGGCGAGGAGCCGGCTTGCGTGGAAACATGCATTGGCGATGCTCGCTACTTCGGCGATCTCAATGACCCGAATTCCGTGGTGACTAAGTTCGCCGCAGATCCACGTTCCTTCCGCCTCAAGGAAGAGGCGGGCACGAACCCCAACGTTTACTACTTGAGGTGATTGAGGATGACACAAACACTCGAACGTGAACAGCGCGTAGATCGCAGTAAACCTGCGAACGGCAAGCCACGCGGCATTCGTCGCTTCCTCAATGAGGGCCACGGACGCGAGCCATTCTTGCGCCCCAGGGCAAGGATCTTTTGGTACGGACTTCTCGGAGTCGGTATCCTCGCAGGAATTCCTGGCGTCCTAGCACGCCTGACCCAAGGCCTGCAGATGACGGACCTCGGCCCACAAATGCCGTGGGGTCTGTGGATTTCGGCCTATATTTTCTTTGTTGGTCTGTCAGCGGGAGCATTCCTACTGTCCACACTTGTCTATGTCTTCGGCATGTATCAATTTGAAACAATTGGCCGGGCCGCGCTCTTATCCGCGACGATCTCGATGTTCGTGGCGTTGGCGCTCATTGGTATGGACCTCGGTGCGCTCCATAAATTCCCGTGGGTCTTCGATCAATTCCACTGGTCATCTCCCCTGTCATGGGAGGTGAGATTCTACGTCCTCTATATCGCCTTGCTCATTGGGGAACTCATTATCGCTGTGCGCCTGCATCGCGGTATGGCCCGCAATGCCGGGCGCTCAAAGACCTGGCTGAAGGTTCTTGGCATCATCGGTATCCCGCTTGCCATTGTTGGCGTGCACGGTGGAACCGGATCAATCTTCGCGGTCGTTTCAACCCGTGCAGGTTGGTATGGCGGTCTGTTCCCGATCATTTTCGTCGTTTCCGCCATGGTTTCAGGCACGGCGTTGCTCATGGCAATAAATTACTGGCAGGCACGCGGAACCGGGCGCAAACCGGACAACTCGCTACTGCGCGGACTTAGCCGTGTGCTTCTGGCGGCAGTCCTCATCGATATCCTGCTGACCTTCTACGAATACTTCGTCCCGTTCCTCGCCCATGACGACGGAGCTCGAGAAATTTTCGCCATACAGGCAGCCGGGCCATTCTGGTGGACCTTCATCGTCATGCAATTGCTCATGGTCATGATCATTCCGTCGATCATCCTGCTCAGTCCACTTGCGAAGAAGACGGGCTGGATCGTCGCCGCTGCGATGATGGTTGTTATTGGCGTGTTCGGAGTTCGCCTCAACATCGTCATTCCGCCGATGATCCCAGGCGTCATTGAGGGATACCCAGACAATGCGTATTTCCCGACATTGCTCGAATGGTCTCTCGTGGCGTTCTTCGTGTTCGGTGGTGCCCTGCTGTACTCGCTCGTCTCCGAATGGCAACCAATTCACGAGCCCAGCGTTGACGAACGTGACCTCGCTGAGCTCACCGACGATGGTGACAAGGTTGAAAGTGCCGACACGGCGCACACCACGACCACCGCAGACGAACCGACGAGCACCTCGCCTACTAGCTCTGGCACACACAAACCGGGCCCGACCACGCACGTGACGCCCGCTGAAGGAGTTAAGTCATGACTGAGACACGAAATACTGACATGCACAATGACGCCGAGGACCAAGACGGCAAATTCAACGTTAACCGCCGCAAGTTCATCGGTGGCGCTGCAGCAGTCGCAGGCGCAGCCGCGATGGCATACACATTCCGTCAAGGATTTGAGGATCCGTACCTCGAGCCCACCCAGCACGGACGCGGCGATCTGGTCGATACCTACGACGAAACCGACGTCGTGCACTCAATGTGCATGATGTGCAATACCTGGTGCTCGATCAAGGTGCGCCTCGAAGATGGCGGAAATTCGGGTGCCACAGCCCAGATCCGAAAGATCGCGGGCAACCCGTATTCGGCCCTGACCACCCAGCCCGTCGGTCCGATTGACTACGACACGAGCCCAGCTGACGCTGTGAAACCGCTCAACGTCATGAGCCGCGATTCGCGATCACGCTCCGGCGGCATTGCGTGCCTCAAGGGGCAGGCTGGCATCCAAATTGCACATGACGCCAAGCGCATCAAACAGCCCATGAAGCGTGTGGGAGAACGCGGCGAGGGTAAGTGGAAAACAATTTCATGGGAAGAGGCGGTGGACGGCATCTTGAATGGCGACGCCGACCTTGGCACGCCTGGTCTGACGGAGTGGTACCAATACGTACCCGAAGAACCCGTCATGGCCGACAAGGAAGCTGTCGGCAACGGTGAGATGACTCAGGAGGAGTTCGAGTCCAAATGGGGCGAGGCCCTCATTGACCCGAAGCGTCCAGAGCTTGGCCCGAAGTCGAATCTACTCTCTGTCATGGCTGGCGATCGCCAGCAAATTATTGGAAACCGCTGGGCGAACAATATGTTCGGCACGATCAATCAGGTCAACCATGGCGGAACCTGTGGTGTGACGGGCGTGTTCGCGAATGCACGTTCGCATCCCGATAACGGCTTCCAACGAATGTATGGCGACATCGACTATGCCGATTACCTCGTTGTGTGGGGATCCGAACCACTCGTTGCCCAAAAGGGCCCGACCTTCCTTGCACCCCGAGTGGGCCTAGCCCGCGAGCGCGGTATGAAGATGACCGTGATCGATCCGAAGCTATCGAAGACAGCGGAGAAAGCGGACCTGTGGGTGCCCGTTAAGCCGGGCGAGGACGCTTGGCTCGCGTGGGGCATCGTTCGCTGGATCATCGAGAACGAGCGCTACGACGAGCAGTACCTACGTGCCCCGAGCAAGGCCGCTGCGACCGAAATCGGCGAGCCTACCTACTCGGACGCGACGCACCTCGTCGTCGTCGACGAAGGTGAGGATTGGAAGACGAAACCGAAGCTTAACGTCGTCCACATGGGGATCGGTGAAGCGCCCGAAGAACAAGGGCAGCTCCCCGAGCCGATGTGCATGGTCAATGGCGAGCTGACTCCGGTCGATTCGGTGACGGAGCTGGCGGACCTTGAAGTCGATACGACGGTGGACACTCCAGATGGCCCGGTCAAGGTAAAATCCGCGTTCACGCTCTTGAAGGAGCGCGCGATGGAACACGAACTCGATACCTATGCGGATCGTTCGGGTACCACGGCGGACGTCATCTCGGAGATCGGTCACGACTTTACCGCGCACGGCAAGCGTGCGGTGGTCATGAGCTACCGCGGCCCAGCGATGCACGCCAATGGCTACGACGCCATTCGCGCGATCAACTACATCAACTTCCTCATCGGAAATCACGACTGGAAGGGTGGGCACATCACTGGGCAAAAGCAGTACACGCCGTGGGCGGGTCGCTATGACATCCAGCAGGGCGTGCCGAATGCACGCAAAGCCTGGGGTATGCCGATCACGCACGAACGCACGAAGTACGAGAACACCTCATTCTTCGAAGAGGACGGCTATCCTGCCAAGCGCAGGTTCTACCAGTTCCCTGGAAACCTTTGCCACGAAGTGATTCCGTCGGCTGAGGCAGGCTTCCCGTACTCGCTGAACGCGCTGTTCATTCATCGCCACTCCCCCATCAATTCCGCGCCGAATGGCCGGGCTGCTGCGGAGACGCTGAAGAAACAGGACAAGATCAAGCTTCTCGTGGTCTTCGAT
>JAAYGH010000308.1 GCA_012727825.1 Trueperella sp. | reverse complement strand
GCTATCACGGTGAACGAACAGGTCTGGCGCCGCTTATATCTGTCAGATAAGCCCACGGATTTCACGAACGACGACGGCGAGGTCGTCCATCTTCTGGCGCGCGCGGCAGCGATTTCGATTGTAAATTCTCGCCTCTACGAGGAGTCGCAGAATCGCGCACGCTGGCTAACGGCATCCCAGCGGATCGTCTCCAGCTTGTTGGAGGGTTCCGAAGAAGATGAGGCGCTCGAGACCATCGCGCACGAAATGCGCTTGGCAGCGCACGCCGACATCGCGATGATCATCTTGCCCTCGATTCAGGACCAGTGGGTCTCGGAAATCGTCGATTCAGACGATCAGGCAGTCGTGCACAAACTACTTGGTTTGAGTTTCCCTAAAAATGGGCGGGCGCGCACCGTACTACGCGAACAAGGCGGAGTTGTCGTTGATTCGATGCAACGATTACGGACGGTGCGAGTGCAGGAATTGAGGCAGTTCGGTTCGGCGCTTTACGCTCCACTCATTTCGCAGGGAGTCGGGCGAGGTGTGATCTTACTGTTGCGCTTCCCCAATGATCTCGAATTTAACCTCCAAGATCTGACCATGGCTGAAAACGTTGCCAAGCAGGCAACGATCGCGCTCGAGCTATCGGAAGCGCGCCACGCCCAGACCATGGCAGCCGAATTGGAAGAACGCGCCCGGATTTCGCGTGATCTCCACGATCTGGCGATCCAGCAACTGTTTGCCTCCGGCATGCACATCACGGCCGTGCGTGAAGAAATGGACGCGCGCGGGCTTGGATGCGACGTCACAAGTTCGTTGGATACTGCAATCTCCGCGATTGACGATTCAGTCAAGCAAATCCGGGCGATCGTGCACTCACTACGTGACGATGGCTCGTCTGCCGCCGTCGTCTCAAGGCTCCAGCACGAAACCTCAGTGGCCCGAAGTTCGCTGGGTTTCGCGCCCTCGTTGCTCGTCACCTGGAATGGCGAGGATGTTGACAAGCATGACTACAACCTTGTCGATGACGCAATCGGATCCGACATTGCTGATGACGTGGTGGCTGTTGTGCGCGAGGGCCTGTCCAATGCCGCGCGCCATGCGAAGGCGTCGTCAGCCATCGTGAAAGCAGATGTGGACCCCGACCAGATCACCATTCACGTGATCGATGATGGTACCGGCATCCAGCAGACCCTCTCCCGCCGCTCGGGACTATCTAACCTGGCAGCGCGTGCCCGCAGATATCAGGGCACGTTCCAGATTCGCCCGCGCGAGGACGGCCAATCCGGCACCGAGCTGACCTGGCAAGTTACCCTCCGATAATTACGCGTTCTGGTTGCGCCAACCGGATGCACGCTGGCCGGCAACCCAGGCGGCCACCTGCGTGCGACGTTTCATTCCCATCTTCGACAGCAGCGACGTGATGTGGTTCTTCACCGTCTTTTCGGCAACGCCGAGCTTGTCTCCAATTTCGCGGTTCGACAGTCCGTCGCCAATGAGCTCGAGCACTTTGCGCTCAGATGGTGTGAGGTTGGCCGTCGGATCATTATGATCGGCGCGTCGGCGCGTCACGGTGCGCTCATCGAGAAGCACACGTCCAGCTGCCACTGCCTTGATGACCTCGGTGATCTCAGCGCCGCGCACAGATTTCAGCAAATAGGCTTTCGCCCCGGATTCAAGAGCTTCGGCGAGCGCGTCGTCGTCGTCAAACGAGGTCAGCACGATCGCTTTCGTGTCCGGAACGAGTTCTCGGAACTCATTGATGATGTCGATACCCGTCCCGTCCGGTAGCCGCAGGTCAACGAGCGCCACGTCGGGCGCCATGAGTTCTGCTCGGCGGACTGCCTCGGCAACTGAGCCTGCTTCGGCGACGACGGTAAGCCCGTCGGCGCGATCGACGACTTCGGCGATGCCACGGCGGACGACCTCGTGGTCGTCAATGATCATGACGGAAATATCTGTAGTACTCACATTCCGTATCTTAGCGCGAGGTTACGCTATTTCACACGTTGGACTCGACGGGTGAGCGGGCGCACGTGCCGTGCGCGCTGGCACGCCGGGCAAAAGTGTGAAGATCTGTTCATGAAAATCTCGCGCTTGATGGCCGCTCCACATACGACGCAGGGCAGGCCATCACGCCCGTAGACGTTCAGTGAGCGCTCGAAATAGCCTGACGCTCCATTAACGTTGACGTACAGCTCATCGAAGGACGTTCCGCCGACTGCAACCGCCCGCCTCATGACGTCCGCCGCAGCGAGATACACGTCACGGATTTTGCCCAGTGACATTCGGTTCGTCAACCGACGCGGATGGACCCGCGCAAGAAAGAGCGCCTCGTCCGCGTAAATATTGCCGATACCTGATGCAATCGACTGATCGAGCAGCACGCGCTTGATCTCAGTATTTTTCGCCTTCACAGTGCGCACCACGGTCTCGATGTCGAATGCTGGATCGAGCAGGTCCCTGCCGATATGGGCGATCGAGCGCGGCACCCGTGGCGATGTGCTCCCCCAGCCACCCGGCGCACCGTCTGGCGTCTTTGTGAACTCATCTGGCATCAGATGGCCGAACGTGCGCTGGTCGATAAAGTCGAGCCGCACGCCGTCGTCGAGCAGGAGGTAGGCACGCAGGTGCGGATTCTGGCCACCGCCCACGCGGAACTGCCCGGACATGCCAAGGTGGGCCACCATGCTGATGTCGCCGGCGTCAAACCACATGTACTTACCCCGCCGTACGACGGAATCGATCGTCGCACCTCTTAGCGGCTCCAGGCCCTCCGACGCCCGGCGAACAGCACGGGGGTTGAGCACGCGCAGGTCCGTGACGGTACGGCCCACCACAATGGGTTCGAGACCAATCCGGATTGTTTCAACTTCGGGTAACTCCGGCACGCCTACGCCTGCCCGTCGAGTGCGTAATAGGCGTCCTTACACGCTTCAAGCTTCGCCTGCTTTTGAGAAGTGGCGACGCCGGTGCCCCAGTGACGATCGTCGATGTAAACATGCGCGGTATAGCGGCGTGCGTGATCTGGGCCTTCGCCCTCCATCTCGTAATCGAGAGTGCCAACAATCCCCAGTTCACGTGATTTTTCTTCGAAGGCCGTGCGCCGATCGAGTGCGGGTCCGAGCCTTCGTGCTTTGTCGATCTTGGGCATGAGGTGACGAAGAATAACATCGCGAGCCACATCGAGCCCGTGCGTCAGATACGTAGCAGCAATCAACGCCTCGATGGTGTCGGCAAGAATAGAATCCTTCTCGCGCCCACCTGACAGTTCTTCGCCTCGTCCCAATCGAACAAACTCGCCAAGATTTAACGTCCGAGCCACCTCGGCGAGTGATCGTTCGGACACGGCAGCCGCCTTGATTTTCGACATATCACCCTCGGAGGCTTCCGGTGAGTCGAGGAAAATACTCGCCGCAACGACCGCTCCCAAGATTGAATCACCCAAGAATTCGAGCCGTTCGGCGTGCTCTCCCTCGTTTTCATACGCCCACGAACGATGGGTGAGGGCTGGTTGGAGGTACTCCTCTGCAATCGATGCACCCCACCGTTCCAAATCTTCGGGGGTGACTGATTTATGCACTCGGCTCTCCAGCCTCGTCTTCCGCCTTGGCCTCCCCCGCCATGAGTTGCTCTGCTAGCGCATCAAGCGCGGAGAAGCGCGGGTCAAGAAATTCGTGCTTGTGATCGTCTGGTAGATCGTCCCATCGCTCGCCACACTCAGCACACAGCCCCGGACAGTCCGGGCGGCACAGGGGGCTGAGCGGCAACGACAACACGAGCGCATCTCGAACGAGTGGCTCGAGGTCCACCACATCATCAGCGACGACGGGCAGATCGGCTGCTTCTTCATCTCCCTCGGCAATGAGCTCTTGCTGACGCTCGGGATGAAAAACAAGCTCCGCGATCTGTTCCTGCATGGGCAGTGTGATCTCCTGCAGGCATCGAGCACACTGGCCGACCGCTGTTGCAGAAATAGTGCCTTGAACAAGCACGCCCTCATCGAGTGCAGACAGCTGGAGTTCAAGTTCGATTGGATCGTCTTCGGGAATGCCAATAAGTGCCACTCCGACGGCATCTGGAGCAGGAACGCTCGTGGCGACCTCGTATCCGTGGCCTTGTTGTTGGGAAAGGTGTGCGACGGGAACAGTCAGGTCGGTCCTCATGAATCGTGCTCCTCATGTCTTGTGGCAAGGTGTGCCCGGCCGGCTTCGATCTGATCGAGCAGGCCGTTGAGTTCGTCGGACAGGGTGTTAAGAGTAGTGGAAGCGTAACCGTCTGCGCCTCGTTTGAGCGCATCAGCCCGCGTTTGCGCCTCATCCAAAATACGGGTTGCCTGTGATTTTGCCGCGATCGTGACCTGGTCCTGTGCGACGAGTCGCGATGCCTGTTCACGTGCCTCCGCGATAATCGACTCGGCGTCCTTGTTCGCGCGTTCGCGGATCTCCGAGGCAGTGTGTTTCGCATTTTCAGACACGGCGTTCGCATCCTGCATCACTGAATCAGCGGCAATGATCTGATCTGGGACGATTTCGCGCGCTGTTTCGAGAAGGTCGAGCAACTCAGAGCGGTTCACCATGACCGATGCGGACATCGGGAGGGACTTCGCGTGAGCCACGATGTCAACAAGCTCATCAAGGATTTCAAGTAGTGATTCGCCTTGTTCGTTCATGATTGGACCTTCTCTTTCAGCGCCTGCGCCACATTTTGCGTCACCAGGTCATCGATCTTTCCGCCATACGCCGCGATTTCCTTCACGAACGAGGACGCCACGTGGTTGAGCGCCGGATCACCCATGATGAATACCGTCTCGATCCCGCTCAAATGACGGTTCAGAAGGGCCATGGCCTGTTCGTCGTCGTAATCTGCAGCACCACGCAGTCCCTTGACGATCGCTGATGCATTGCGTTCCATCGCAAACTCAGCCAGCAAGCCAGAGACCAACTCGACTCGAACTCCGTCGATATTTTTCAACGCGTCTTGGGCTAACGCGACCCGTTCGTCGTCGCTAAATAGGTAGTTCTTTTTGACGTTTTGGGCGACCCCGACAATGACCTCATCGAACATACCGCGAGTGCGCCTCACGATATCGACGTGGCCGAGGGTCAGCGGATCGAAGGACCCGGGACAGACGGCTAAACTCATGCCTCTACTCTAGTGCCCTCTGGCGCCACAACCGCACTCCACACACGTGTATCTCCCCAGTTGCGCACGTCGTCGGCTTTCAGGCTCGCGGGCCATTGGGGCTCGTGGGCCTTCTTCGCGCGTTCAACCACGACCATCGCGTCATCCTTCAGGTGCGGCACAAGCAAGGAAAGGACGACGCCGAGCTGGTTGTCCGTGATGTCGTAAGGCGGATCGAGCATTGCCACATCGAACAATTCGATGGGCTCGGTGGCGAGATATGTTTCGGCCTTTTGGTTGACGATCTCGACGTCGAGGCCAGTGATCTTCGTGTTTGCGATCGCGATTTGAGCCGCAGGTCGGTGTGCCTCGACACCGATGACGCGCCTGGCCCCTCGTGACTTTGCTTCGAGACCCAGCGCGCCCGAGCCTGCGTACAAATCTAGGATGACGCAATCGTCGACGTATCCGTAATGCTCAAGACGGGAGAAGATTCCTTCCCGTACACGCTCGGAGGTGGGGCGGGTTCCTGATTTGGGCACCTGCAACGTGATCCCACCTGCAGTGCCTGAAACGATCCTCATCATTTAAGCCTTCTCCAAATAGTCTGTGTCTTCACCCTCGATGGCCAAGATCGCGCTTCGCAAGGCGGGGTGGCCTAAAAGCTGGGGGTCGGCGTCGACGATCTGTCTGGCCGCCGCACGTGCCTGTTCGATAATCTGCTCATCCCGCGTCACGCGCACGAACTTCAGCGACGACGTCTGCCCGGACTGAGTCGACCCCAGAACATTGCCTTCCGAGCGAAGCTCCAAATCTCGCTGGGCGAGAGTGAATCCGTTCGTCGTCGACTCAAATGCCTTGAGACGTTCGAAAGCGACCGTACCATCCATGGCATTGTGAACCGCCAGACAGATGGACTTTTTCGCTCCGCGCCCAACGCGGCCGCGAAGCTGGTGGAGTTGAGACAGGCCGAAGCGCTCGGCGTCCATGATGACCATCATCGTGGCTTCTGGAACATCCACGCCCACCTCGATGACGGTGGTAGACACGAGGATTGGGGTCTGCCCAGTTGCAAAACGGTTCATGGCGAGGGCTTTGGTGTCGGAGTCCAACTGCCCGTGGACGAATCCGATCTCGACGCCGGCAAGCTCCGAATTTTCTTGGAGCTCTGCGTAGATCTGTTCAACCGAGACGGGCGGGGCTGTGAATTCGATCGTGGTTTGTTGCTCGGCATGGGTTTGCGCGGAATCGTCTTCGGCCTGTTGGGCAGAGATCCGTGGTGCGACGACGTACACGCGACCCCCGCTGTCTACCTCCTCGCGTGCACGAGCCCACACGCGCTCAACCCACGGCTGATTCAACGCGGGCACGAGGGTGGTTGCGATGTCTCGGCGCCCCTCTGGGAGCTCGCGGAGCGTGGAGACCTGGAGCTCACCGAAGGACGTCATGGCGATGGTCCGCGGGATGGGCGTGGCGGTCATGACGAGCATGTGGGCTCCAGTGGCGAGCCGGTCACGCTGGTCAACGCCGAATCGGTGCTGTTCGTCGATCACAACGAGCCCGAGGAACGGGATCTGCACCAGATCCTCGAACAGGGCGTGAGTGCCGATGATGATGCCCGCGGCGCCCGAAGCGATATTGGCTAAAACCTGACGCTTTTTAGCGGCAGGAAGCGATCCGGTGAGGAGTTCGATCGATGTGGCAGTGGCTGCTCCGCCGAGCTGGCCGGCCATCCCGAGTTCGCCAAGCATCGACTGGAAGGTCGCCAAATGCTGCGTCGCTAGGACCTCCGTGGGCGCCACGAGGACGGCCTGCCTCCCGGCATCGACAGCCTGGAGCATCGCACGGAGCGCGACGATCGTCTTGCCCGAACCCACGTCGCCTTGGAGCAGGCGTCGCATCGGGATATCGCTAGCAAGTTCGGCGGCGAGTTCGGCGCCCACCTCTACTTGGCCCGCTGTCAGATCAAACGGCAGACGCTCGTCGAACGCGGCACGTACGCCGTCGTCGATCCTCGGCATGACGGGCGCGGGCGATGCTTTGACGGCATGTGCACGCTGCGCAAGCAGTGCCTGCAGCACGAATGCTTCTTCGTGTTTGAATCTCAGAACGGCGCGTTGCCAGTCGGCCTCCGTACGGGGATTGTGCGCATTTTGCAACGCCTCAAAGCGGCCGGGAAGTTCATGTTCATTCAGGTAGTCGGATGGAAGTGGGTCCGGAAGGTCTGACTCAGCAACCGATTCGAGCACCACCTGTATCGCCTTGTGGATCTTCCACGACGGGATCTTTTGCGCCGCGTGATAGATCGGGATGGGCTGAGCGATCTTATCCGCATCGACTGCGGTCAGATCCTCGACCACCTCATATTCCGGGTGTGACAGTTGGAGCTGGCCGCGATACGAGGAGATGGTGCCCGAGAAGGTCGCGAGCGTGCCGGGCCGAAGTTTACTAGCGTGGAAGTTTAGTGGCCGCGACGACTTCGCGAAAAAAGTGAGTTCAAGCGTGTGCTCGCCGTCCGAGATCACCACATTGAGAATGAATCCGCGGCGGCGGTTCATGGGGCGGACGTTCGTATCGATAACGCGGGCGACGACGGTGACTGAATCGCCATCACGCACCGCCTGAATAGGTAAGAGTTCGCCGCGGCGGGCCAAGCGGAACGGTAGATGGCCAAGAAGTTCGCCAACCGTGGCAAGGCCCATTTTCTCGAGTGCGTCTGCTGTGCGCTTGCCAATGACGCGTTCAAGTGGTCGGGAAAGAGCCGTCCATGTCTCCGCCTCCGTTGCGGCTGCCAACGCGTGCCGCCTTTCCGGCGTCGTGCTACTAGCCACTGTTGCCTCCTTTGCACTTGCTAGATTACCGCCCACGTCCGATACTTTGATGAATCCGTGTTCTGTGGGCGCGGGAATGGGCGGCAAAAACTCCGGGGGCACGGCTGAAAAGCTCGGCGATACGCCTGAAAACCTGGGTGACACGGCTCTAAAGCTCGGTACCGAGGCTGAGGTGTGCGACGTGCGCAATACCACTGGCAACTTGCCTTGGTTTCACCGATGGTCGTCATATACAATTTATAAGTTGCATTTTTTCGGACGCAACATGCGTCCAATTGTCTAGCGAAGGAGATAACCGTGGCCTCTGTATGTGAAGTCTGCGGCAAGGGCCCTGGTTTCGGTAAGCAAGTCTCGCACTCGCACGTGCGGACCAACCGCCGTTGGAACCCGAATATCCAGCGTATTCGCGCTCTTGTTAACGGCGCTCCCAAGCGTCTGAACGTCTGCACCAGCTGCCTCAAGGCTGGCAAGGTGACGCGCAACATCTAAGCGCTGAACGCACATTGGCGAGAACCGTCTGGTTCTCGCCAATTTTTTTATCTCCTACAGGTTTGCGGGCCTCGCGGTAGACTAGCGGCG
>JAAYGH010000307.1 GCA_012727825.1 Trueperella sp. | reverse complement strand
TAAGAGACAGGCTCTGGCGGATGGGCACGATGACGGCCCTTGCACTCGCACTCCACAATTTTCCTGAAGGGTTCGCCACCTTCATGGCAGGCCTCTACGACCTGGAGATGGCTATCCCGATTGCCATCGCTATCGCCATCCATAACATTCCCGAGGGTATTGCAGTCTCAGTGCCGATCTACTACGCAACGGGTTCTCGCCGGAAGGCCTTCGGTCTCTCATTTGCCTCAGGCTTGGCCGAACCGGCCGGCGCACTGATCGGATTCTTTCTCCTGCGAGGCGTCATGAACGACACCATTTTTGGGATGTCATTTGCCGCCGTCGCCGGAATCATGGTGTACATCAGCCTCGACGAACTCTTGCCCTCCGCCGAAAAATTCGGCAAACACCACCACGCCATCGCCGGGTTGATCGCCGGTATGGCAGTCATGGCTGTGTCACTACTGCTGCTTTAAGGCAGACATCTTTCGAACGACGCCGATCAGTCGCCACGCACCTAGCGCAGGACGATTTGTTCGCGTGCTAGACCAGTATCGACCGTGACATCGAGTGGCGAGGGTTCTACACCCTCCCGTACGAGAGACCAGCCGAGCGCAGCAATCATTGCACCGTTATCTGTGCAGAAACGAATCGGCGGGATGCGCATCGCGATGCCATACTTTTCGGCGCGCTCCGCGGCCATGTCGCGCAACATGGAGTTCGCGGAGAAACCTCCGCCAATCACGAGTGTGTCCGAGTCGAAGACTTGGCATGCGTTAAACGCCTTCTCAAGAAGGACATCACATACAGCGAACGAAAAACCCGCAGCGATATCCTCCTTCGGTATCTCTTCTCCGCGCGCCTCACAGGCTTCGACATACCGAGCAACCGCCGTCTTCATTCCGGAGAATGAATAGTTGAACGGGTGGCGGGCCTTGTCCTTGCCGCGCGAGAGCCCGCGTGGGAAGCGAATTGCATCGCGATCACCCTGCTGGGCCAACCGATCGATGTGTGGCCCACCCGGGTACGGAAGTCCAAGCAGACGCCCAACCTTGTCGAATGCCTCGCCGGCGGCGTCGTCGAGTGTACCCCCAAGCTCTTCAATGTCGGTGGCAATGTCGTTGACCTTCAGCAAATGCGAATGTCCGCCGGAGACCACGAGCCCTACAAATCGCTCGGGGAATTCACCGTTCACCAGCTGATCCACCGCGATGTGCCCGACGATGTGGTTGACGGCGTACAGCGGCTTGTCGAGTGCGACAGCAAGAGCTTTCGCGGCCGACACGCCAATTGTTAGGGGGCCCACGAGTCCTGGACCCGCGGTGACTGCAATCGCATCGACGTCGCCGAGGTCAACTCCCGCCTGTTCAAGCGCCGCGTCGAGGGTGGGAATAAACGATTCAAGGTGCGCGCGAGAGGCGATCTCCGGGATGATGCCGCCAAAGCGGGCATATTCGTCCATGGAGGTGGCCGTGACGTCAGCCAACAACTCCCCGTCTCGCACAAGCGCGATACCGGTCTCATCACAGGAGGTTTCGATGCCAAGAATTAGTTCAGTCACGGGCGATAGTCTACCTGCGGCAACCCAAACGAGCTTCGTAGGTGCGCGGAATCATAAGCCCGTCCACAGTCGTGTAGCGTGGGTGCTTGATCTTTAATGAGTTCCACATCATACTTATTCGATTGCACACACAGGAACCAAGGACTTTTCAATGCACGCACGCATTACCGTGATACAACCTGACCCCGTCTCGCACATCGACCTCTTTGGCGAATGGCTTCCCGCCCAGGGCGTGCACATTGATCTGATCGATGTTGAGAAAGATTCGATTCCCAATGCTGCGGCTGATGGCCTCGATCTTGGCGACGGACTCATCGTTCTCGGCGGAAAATATAACGCCTACTCAACCGAACCGTGGGCCGAACCTATTCGTGAACTCCTTCGGCGCGCTGTCAGAGATGAGATCCCGACTCTCGGCATTTGCCTCGGGCACCAACTACTCGCGGTTGCCCTTGGTGGCAAAGTCTCCCTCGGCGCGCCCGAATCAGGCGAATTTGGCCCGACGACGATCGAGTGGGCCGAGGCTGCAAAGTCCGATCCCGTTGTGGCGGGCGTCGTGAGAGCTGACGGCCTTGACAGGACGAGTATCGTCACTGAAAACCACAATGACTGGGTTGTACAACTTCCTGTTGGAGCCACCGCTCTGGCACACTCCCACCGTG
>JAAYGH010000306.1 GCA_012727825.1 Trueperella sp. | reverse complement strand
ATCTACGACGCGATGCAGTCGCTCGAATACGAAATCAACACGCTCTACACCTCGAACGGGCAGACCCCGTTCGTCACCCTCGGCTTTGGCCTGGGCGAGGGCGTCTTTGAACGCGAGATCCAAAAGGCGATCCTTGAGGTTCGCATCGGAGGCATTGGCAAGGACAGGCACACCGCGATCTTCCCCAAGCTCGTGTTCGGCCTGCGCCGCGGAGTCAATCTTGAGGAAGGCGACCCGAACTACGACGTCAAGCAGCTTGCCCTGGAGTGTTCAGCCAAGCGCATGTATCCCGACGTCATCTCCTATGACCGTCTGGTCGAGATCGAAGGCGACTACAAGACGCCGATGGGTTGCCGTTCTTTCCTGCCCAAGTGGGTTGATCCGGCAACTGGCGAAGCCGTGAATGCCGGCCGCAACAACCTCGGCGTCGTCACGCTGAATATCCCGCGCATCGCCATCGAGGCACGCGGCGATATGGACATGTTCTGGGAGCTGTTCGATGAGCGCATGGAGATTATGCGCGAAGCCCTACTGTTCCGTATCGATCGTTGTGAAGACGCGACGCCGGAAAACGCACCGATCTTGTACAAGTACGGCGCGTTCGGTAAGCGCGCAACCGCCGAGGAAACGGATGTGAAAAAGTTCTTCCGAGGTCAGCGAGCGACTGTGTCCGTGGGTTACATCGGACTGTATGAGGCGGCCACGATGTTCTATGGTTCGGACTGGGAGCAGGACCCGGAGGCGAAGGACTTTACCTTTGAGATTCTTCGTGCAATGAACCGGTACACCGACCAGTGGAAGAAGGACTACCCGTACTGGTTCTCCGTGTACGCCACGCCGTCGGAGTCGTTGACGGATCGGTTCAACCGCCTAGACCGCGAGAAGTTTGGCGAAATTAGTCACGTGACGGACAAGGATTACTACACGAACTCCTTCCACTACGACGTGCGCAAGAAGGTCACACTGTTTGAGAAGATCGACTTCGAGGCCCCGTACGCAGACCTGACCAAGGGCGGGTTTATTCATTACTGCGAGTACCCCAAGCTCACGCACAACACGAAGGCTCTCGAGGCCGTGTGGGACTACGCCTACGACCGCGTGGCCTACCTCGGCACGAATACCCCCATCGACAAGTGCTACGAATGCGGTTTCGAGGGCGAATTTTCCGCCACGGCCGAGGGATTCGAGTGCCCCGATTGTGGTAACGACGATCCAACGAGCTGCGACGTCGTCAAGCGTACCTGCGGCTACCTGGGCAATCCGCAAAAGCGCCCGATGGTTCACGGCCGCCACGTAGAGATCTCCTCGCGGGTGAAACACATGGATGGCCCGACCCGCTAAGCGCCCGGTTTGGACTGTGTAGCGCGGTGATTCGAGATAGCGGTGGTACGCAATGACGGTCAAAGATCGCGACGGCATCGTCATTCCTCGTCCGGGGGAGTGGCGAGGTGCTGCGCTGTCGGCGGGCTATATTGCGGACTACAAGCCGTTTAACTTTGTCGACGGCGAGGGCGTGCGCTGTTCGCTGTACGTCTCGGGCTGTCCGTTTAAGTGCCCGGATTGCTATAACGCTGCCGCGCAAAGTTTCCGGTACGGCAAGCCCTACACGGATGAACTCGAAGAGCAGATCCTTGCAGATCTTGCAATGCCCTATGTTGCAGGGCTGTCGCTCGTAGGTGGCGAGCCCATGCTCTCCACCCCGATCCTTGTGCCACTCGTGAAACGTGTGCGTGAGCAGTTCGGCGACGAGAAGGACGTGTGGATCTGGACGGGTTACACCTACGAGCAACTCCTGGCTGAAACCTCGGATAAGCGGGAGCTTCTTGAGATGTGCGACGTGGTTGTTGATGGCCCATTCGTCAAGCGGCTCTATCATCACGATCT
>JAAYGH010000305.1 GCA_012727825.1 Trueperella sp. | reverse complement strand
GTCTACGACTCTCCTTCACCGAGCGCCGCGCCATGACAGCCCGTGGGGCAACCACCACCTGTGGTACCAAGCCAGGCCCGGCGAAATACCAACCACACAGGCCGCGATTGAGCTCATTTCGCATCTTGCCAGGCACGGCATGCACGTCCTCACCCTGCCCGCCCTATCTGCTGATGACGATCCCGACTACCTCACATCCGTCACCAGCCACGGAGCTCGGCGCAGTATTCGTGTGCTTCCGAACATCGGTTCGGAAGCATTTGCCGCTCGAGGCGCGTTCGACATCAGTCTTGACGATCGTTTGGCCATCGCGGCGCAGTGGTTAGCTCAGGGCGCACACGGCTTAGAACTTGGTAGTGACACGGTGGAGGCAACACAACCATCCCGCTCCGAGAGCGGCCATTATCACGCCGGTTGGAACGTCCAAGAGCTGCAAGCCTGGATGAAGTACACGAACGACGACGCAGCCATGTCCATTTCCTTACGAGGACCCACTATCGCTGATATTTCCGACCATGCGCTCGACGATTACTTCGATGTGCTCCGGTTCGAGTTGCTCTCGACGTCGCAGCTTACTGCACACAATTACTTTGACCAATCAGTTGCTGCCTTTCGGATGTTCGATGCCGTTGGCACACTCCCCTCCTGGAACGCCTCATGGGAGTTCCTGAACAACGTCCCTAGCCAGCTCAGCCAATCAGCGCTGCTCCTCGCCATCTGCTACATGCCGGGCATCGTGCACTTCGAGAAAGATGTGCATCTACAAAGCCCCTCGACGCGCCACGCGTTGCGCGTGCGTGACTCACTGCGGCTGTACAAAGCTAACGTCCTCATCGACACCACCAATGCTGGAGATGGTTTCGTGTGGCTCTTTAACGATGAGGTAAGCATGTTGTTGAACTTTGGCCCGCATAGCTACGAGATCCCAAATGACGGCCGAGTTCTGGTGTCATCGATGATCACACTGCCAGAACGCGGTTCACACCTGGCATTGCCACCCGGCGAGGTCGCCTGGCTACGCCGCTCACGCACTCACTAGGTTGTTACCCTCCAGAAATTCCGAGCTCTGCTTCGTGAATTTTTGCGCGTTGCTCGGAATTCAATTCGTGGGAATCAAGCCAAAATTCTGGCAGATGCGGGCGCTTTTCGCCGCCTGCACGCCCACGCGGGCCCTCAGCGGCATCCGGGTAATCCTGCGTCAGGTCAAGGCGGTCAAGCTTGCTTCGCAGATCACCCAGCGATTCGACAAGTCCGAGGTCGCGGCGCGCCTGGCCACCAACCGAAAATCCCCGCATGTACCAGCCCACGTGCTTGCGCATTTCTCGCATCGCGCGGTGTTCATCCCCGAAGTGCTCGACCGAGAGCTCGGCGTGTCGCATAATGACCTCCGCAACGTCACTGAGCGTGGGCTTATAGCGCGACCTAGAACCGTGGGCGGCTGCCACAAGATCGTAAAAGAGCCATGGGCGCCCCTGACATCCGCGACCAACCACGACGCCGGCGGCGCCAGTTTCGTCCATCATTGCCGAGGCGTCGTCGGCGTCAAAGACGTCACCGTTGCCAAAAACTGGCAGCTCTGTCATCTCATTAAGTTCAGCGATGACGTTCCAGCGAGCCTGGCCCGAATAGTGCTGGGTCATCGTTCGTGCATGGAGAGTCAACGCTTCGATTCCTGCGTCTTCACACAGCCGAGCGACGTCACGATAGGTTTCATGATCATCGTCGATACCGATACGGAACTTGGCAGTAACGGGCACGGACCCATCAGACTCGGCGTTAGCAGCCATGACGGCGGCCTCCACGATGTCCGCAAATAGGTCATGCTTCCACGGCAGTGCTGATCCCCCACCCTTGCGGGTCACTTTCGGAACCGGGCAACCAAAATTCAAGTCGATGTGGTCGGCCCAGCCGTTTCCGACGAGCAAGCGGACCGATTCCGCAATCGTTGCGGGTGCCACGCCATATAGTTGGATCGAGCGCACGGGATCGCCCATATCGGGCTCGATCATACGCATCGTTTCAGGCGTTCGTTCGATGAGCGCGCGCGAGGTGATCATTTCGCACACGTACAGGCCGGTGGGCGCG
>JAAYGH010000304.1 GCA_012727825.1 Trueperella sp. | reverse complement strand
GGAGATCAAGAGCCGAGCGATAGACGTGTTCTTTACGTCCCCACAAGGCCGTGATCCGAAGCAGGCCTCTACTCTCCAAAAGGCTGCGGATAACTCACCGGTCTCGGGATTGCCAAAAGTAGAGACGCAACTATTTCCCCAGGATGATAATTTCTCGGTGGACGATGACTTGACCGGAGACCTCGGAATTAATCTGCCGGACACGGCGAGGACCGATGAGACTGCCAGCACCTCCAAGGCGCCCAGCATATCTACAACGGCAAGAAAATCTTCTTCCTCCGGAGCAGAGGCAAAAGGTGGCGCCACAACAGTTTCTGACGAGTCCGGGGATACTCTGATCCCCATACCTGGTGCGACATTTGGTGAGATTCCAATTAAGGAGATTGTTCCTAACACGCGCCAGCCGAGGGAAATCTTTGACGAAGATGAACTTCAGGAACTCTCGAACTCGATTGCCGAAGTGGGAGTTCTGCAACCGATCGTGATTCGTCCAATCTCCGAGCAGTCGAGTGAGGTCCCAGAGGCTCGCTATGAACTCATCATGGGCGAGCGCAGGTGGAGAGCTTCTCAACAGGCGGGAATGGAAACGATCCCCGCTATTGTTCGTCGCACTGAGGATGCGGATCTCCTAAGAGATGCACTACTCGAAAACCTTCATAGATCGAACCTTAATGCTCTCGAAGAAGCCGCCGCGTATCAGCAACTGCTTGACGATTTTCAGTGCACACAGGAAGAACTATCTCGGCGGATCGCACGATCGCGTCCCCAAATTTCTAATACGATGCGGCTGTTAAAGTTACCACCCCTCGTGCAGCGACGCGTGGCAGCAGGAGTTCTTTCCGCAGGTCACGCGCGTGCGCTGTTGGGTCTCCAAGATCCAGCAGCAATGGAACGCCTCGCTCAGCGTATCGTTGCCGAAGGTCTTTCCGTACGTCAGGTAGAGGAGGTCGTCGCCATTGGTGACGATTCGGCGCCGTCGCGTGCCCGGGGCGCGCGCCGCGGACGACACGAAGATGAACTTAATGAACTCGCCGGCAGATTGGCCGATCGTCTAAATACGCGAGTCAAGGTGAATCTTGGAGTCACCAAGGGCCGAATAGCAATCGAGTTTGCGACGATCGGGGATCTGAACCGTATTCTCGGTAGCTTGGACGAAGAAAAGGTTGAGGTAGAAGACGAGAGTTAGTTGGTACTCTCGTCGGCGGAGACGGCGGCCGTCTTAAGGATATCGAGGTAAACATCGTCAAGTGTGCGATTTTGCTGTCGAGCTAAGGCCGCGGCAGCTTGCGGGAAGATCGAGGTCTCAGTCATGCCTGGTGCGACATTGATGTCAAGGAACCAAGCCTCACCGGCCTCGTCCACGATAATGTCGGTCCGCGAATAGTGACGCAAACCGAGTGATTTGTGAACAGCTTCGGCCATCTGCATGGCCTTCTGAGCGATTTCGTCGTTCTCATCCTTGATGATGTACTCGACGCGGCCAGGGTTATATCGAGCGTCGTAGTCATACGGTCCGGTCGCATTGATCTCAACGGGAGGAAGAGCCTTCGGGCCGTTCCCGAGATCAGCCACGCCTACGCCGAATTCGCGGCCTGAGATGAATTGCTGGATAAGCGCTACGTCGCCGTACGCAAAGCAATCAACCATCGCACCCGGAAGCTGTGCACGATCCTTAACAATCGACAGCCCCATCGATGAACCCGCCCGCGTTGGCTTCACTACGAGGGGGAACGAATAACGATCCTCCACAAGATTTAGAATATTGCCCACGCCGACCTCGCGGAACAGTGTCTGAGGGAGTGCGGTCGACGCCGGAACACGCAAACCGGCCTTTGCCGTCACGGATGAAGCAACAGCCTTATCGGACGCCAACCGGCAACCATACGATTCCGTACCGACGAACGGAACCCCCGCTAGAACAAGGAGGTCCTGGAGTGAACCGTCTTCCCCGATGGACCCATGAACAAGGGGCCATACGACATCGGGTTCGATAGCATCCAAACGCTGGAGAAGTTGTGCGTCGACGTCGAGAACCTTCACCTGAATTCCAGACGCGCGCAGAGACTCCGCGACGCGACGGCCAGAATTTAGCGAAATCTCACGTTCGTGAGTAAGTCCGCCGGCAAGAACTGCAACAGTCATCGGTCCCATGGTTTACCTACCTTAGATTCGAATTAGGCGTTTCGACGCCGGTGTCGGTGTGGCGCTCCGGATTGCCGAACATTTCGACCGTCTCGAGTTCGCTCTTGATGACAGTGGACAACCTGCGCACACCCTCCTCGATACGTTCGGGGGTGGGGTAGCAGAATGAGAGCCTCATGTGGTCCCCGCCCTGACCGTCCGCATAGAACGCAGTACCTGATACGTAGGCAACCAAATTCGTCGTTGCGCGGGGCAGCATGGCCTTTGCGTCGATGCCTTCCGGTACTTTCACCCAGGTGTAGAAACCTCCCTCGGGCACGTTCCAAGAGGCCTGCGGCAGGTACTTATCGAGTGCGGCGGTCATGGCGTCGCGTCTTTCTCGATACATGGACCGGTATTCCTTGATTTGAGCCATCCAGTCGTAGGAGCGCAGATACTCTGCGATTGAGAGCTGACCCATCTTTGTGGGTGAAAGAACGGCGTTTTCGTTCGCAAGAATGAGGCGTTGGGTGACCGCGTGGTTGGCAAGTGCCCAGCCGACTCGGTACCCGGGAGCGAACGTCTTCGAAAAGGAGCCAAGGTAGATCACGCCATCCGGATTCAGGGTCTGGAGGGGAGTCATCGTCTGATCGTTGAAGCCCAGCATGCCGTACGGATTATCCTCGAGAATGAGGACGTGGTGGCGCTCGCAGATCTCGACAATCTGCGGCCTGCGCTCGGGGGACATCGATACTCCGGCAGGATTGTGGAAGTTCGGTACCGTGTAGAGGAACTTGACTTCCCGACCCTCCCGCTCGAGTTTTGTCAGTGTTTCTTCGAGCGCGTCGGGAATGAGCCCGTCCTTGTCGAGTGGTACATGCACGACGTTCGCCTGATATGAGCGGAACACGCCAAGCGCACCAACATAGGACGGTGCTTCGGCAACAATCACGTCGCCTGGGTTAATAAAAATTTGGGTAATGATGTCGAGTGCCTGCTGCGAACCCGTGGTAATCGTGATGTCGTCGGGGTGTGCGCGAATTCCTTCGGGGCGCATAACCTCCACGATCATCTCGCGCAATTCCTCTTCGCCCTGGCCGCCGCCGTACTGCAGTAACTGCGGACCGCGTTCACGAATGAGCTTCGCCGTCATCTCTGCAAGAAAATCGAGTGGTAGCCCCTCAATGTTTGGCATGCCGCCAGCCAAGGAGACAACCTCGGGACGATTGGCGACAGCGAACAACGAGCGGGTCTCTGACTGCTTCATGCCAAGAGCTCGGTCTGCGTATCGATCAAACCAAGGGTCCAAGCGCGTGCCCACACCCGTTGATGCATCCAGTTTGCTCGCAATACGCGAATCGTTCATTGCTCTCCCGGCTTTCTGTCGATGTCAGTTAGACGTTACCACCGAATCCGAGCGCGGAGGATCGCCCGGTATGTTGTTTTGCGGCCCAGGGGTGGGCGGCGCTTAGGCAGGGAGTCCGTCGAGGTACTCCTCGGCATCGAGTGCTGCCTTGGCTCCCGTGCCGGCGGCCGTGATTGCCTGCTGGTAGCGGGAGTCGACCACGTCCCCACAGGCAAAGACGCCCGGGAGTGAGGTGGCAGTGGATGGTTCGTCGACGACGACGTACCCGGCGTCGTCGAGTGTCAACGCTCCCTGAAGGAACTCGGTGCGCGGCTCATGGCCGATCGCAACGAACATGCCAGAGACAGGCAGGTCGCTTGTTTCGCCGGTCTCGGTATTGCGCAGCGTCAACGATTCGAGCGTGGTCTGGCCGTTGATCTTTTCGACCACGGAGTTCCAGTGCATGGTGACTTTGTCGTTAGCGAGCAGACGGTCGGCCATGATTTGCGAGGCACGCAACTCGTCGCGGCGGTGGATGACGTGAACGGTGGATCCAAAACGCGAGAGGAATTGTGCCTCGGTGACGGCGGAATCACCGCCGCCGATGACGGCGATTTCGCGGTCCCTGAAGAAGAAACCGTCACAGGTCGCGCAGTAGGACACGCCCTTGCCAGTCAGGAGTTCTTCACCATCGAGGCCGAGTTTCTTGTAGTCCGATCCGACAGCGAGGATGACGGTGCGTGCGAGATAGGTTTCTTCATCCGTGCGGATTTCCTTGATGTCGCCGTCGAGCTTCATCTCCACCGCATCCTCGTAACGCATGTCGGTGCCGAAGCGTACGGCCTGCTGTTCGAAGTTTTGCATGAGTTCGGGGCCCATGATGCCTTCGGGCCAGCCCGGGAAGTTTTCAACTTCGGTGGTGGTCATGAGTGCGCCACCAGCATTGAGTGTGCCAGCGAGCAGGACGGGATTAAGGCCAGCGCGGGCCGTGTAAATGGCTGCGGTCCATCCGGCAGGGCCGGAGCCGACGATAACGACGTCGTGAATCTTGGTCACTATTCCTCTTTCTTTAGAACCTGAGTCCCAGGTACCTATATTTAGCTCTAGTTAAGTGTGATTTCGTTGAGAACGATCTGGTTTCCGCCAGATGCATTCTGCGGAAGTTCAGTTATCCAGATGATGAACGAGCTCGCTGTCAGCGGCTCACTCAGCGTCATGGTCGTCTGGCCCTGGGTGACAGGCCCTTCAGCCAACACCTTGCCTGACGATGGTGCATCTGGAACGGTATCTCTGATCTGAATATTCCCGCCATTGCTGGCGACGTCGAGCAGGACTTCGGTAATCACGGCTTCTTCGGTCAGTTCAACGTGCAGGCCAATGCCTGACATTGGATTCATAGTGGCCGACACGTACGTCCACGATTCCCAGGCCGTTGCAGGGTTTCCGTCGACGGCGTTGCCCACCGTTCTTGGACTGTCTTGTTGTGTTGGGTCGATTCCTTGAATCATTCCGGCGTCGGGGGATACGAGCGTAGCTGTGGAGATCGTCGGGTCTGCGACGGGCGTTGGCTCCGGTTCGGATCCGCCTGTAGGGTCCGGTTCGCTCTCCGCGGCCGCTGGATCCTCGGTCGCGGCAGTAGAAACGTTGGAGTCGGGATTTGTGAGTGTGACCGGGTCGAACGGCGCCGTGAGTGTGCGGAAGCCGAGCCACCCAAGGATGAGCACAGCGACACCAAAAAGGACGAGGACGATGCGGGACGCGTCGAATTTCCTTCCGCGCTCCTCTCCGTAACCTTCCAGTGCGCTCGCGCGTGCATCGGCCTTTTCTCTGCGGGCCTGTTCTAAAGATGCAGCCCTTTCGGGATCCATTTTAGGAATGTGAATTTTCGCGCGGGGCCCGGGCGTGCCGGGTGCTGGTCCGCCGGCGAGTGCTGCGGCGGTGGCTGCTGCTGCTCCTGATG
>JAAYGH010000303.1 GCA_012727825.1 Trueperella sp. | reverse complement strand
CTGTTGAACTGCTCGTCGAACGATTCAGCTGATCCGAGGAAACCTGACAGATGCGTTCGCACGTCAACAACTCCCTGCCGGCAAAGATCGACAGCGACCTGCAGTTCGGGTTCGTCGACCGTGAAACCAGTGCTCAGCACCTCTATAACCCGCGTCTAATCAACAACCGCGCTGACACCAACATGTTGATCGCGATCAAGGATGAACTGCGACTAGCCAAGTCGTTCACGTTCTCGGTGGCGTTCATCACGAGTCAGGCCATCGCCACGCTGAAGCAGGCGCTGCTGGATTTCGAGGGCCGCGGAACAATCATCACGTCCGACTACCTTGACTTCAACGATCCCGAGATGTTTGAAGAGCTAATGCTCCTGGACAACGTCGAGGTCCGCGTGCTTGATTCGTCGAAGGTCGGATTCCACGCCAAGGGCTACCTGTTCGACCACGAGGTCGGAATGACGGCCATCATCGGCAGTTCCAACATGACGGCGAATGCCCTGCAGACGAATGAAGAGTGGAATCTTCGATTCTCAGCCGAAGAAAAGGGCGATATCGTCCACCAGATCAAGGCAGGCATCGACCGCCAGCTTGAGCGAAGCGTTTTGTTGTCGCCTGAGTGGATTCGCGACTACGCGTTACGCCGACGCACGCGCACGGTGGTCATCCCTGGTGACGACTACATCTCCGCACAGACCCCGCCTGGGGCCTTGATTGAGCCCAACCTCATGCAGTCTGAAGCGTTGGAAAAGCTCCGCGATCTGCGTGCCGCCGGAGAGCGTCGTGGGTTGATCATTTCCGCGACAGGAACCGGAAAGACCATCCTTGCTGCGCTCGCCGTGCGCGAGGCAGACCCGAAACGATTGCTGTTTTTGGTCCACCGCGAGCAGATCGTCAACAAGGCCATGGAAGAGTTCCAGAAGGTCCTCAACGACGCACGACCTGGGGATTTCGGCAAGTACGTCGGTGCGACGAAACAGCTCGATCGAAAGTTCGTTTTCGCGACTGTCCAATCGCTGTCAAAGAACGACGCGCTGGACCATATTCCCCACGATCACTTCGACTTCATCATCATCGACGAGGTCCACCGGGCCGCCGCCGAGACGTACACCCGGGTGATCGAACACTTCTCACCTGACTTCCTTTTGGGTTTGACCGCCACCCCTGAACGAACCGACGGTGGCGATATCTACCAGCTCTTCGACTACAACGTGCCTTACGAAATTCGCCTCAAGAAGGCCCTCGACTCGAAGATGCTGGTCCCGTTCCACTATTTCGGAGTCACCGACTACGAGAAGAACGGTGTGACTATCACCGAGGCGAGCGATCTTACGCAGCTCGTCGCAGACGAGCGCGTGGATCACATCATCCAAAAGCTCACGCAGTACGGGCATGCCTCCGGCGCTAAGGGACTGATCTTCTGTTCGCGCGCTCGGGAAGCACAGGAGCTCTCCGATCTGCTGAATACCCGAGAGATAAATGGACGCCGGCTGCGAACACGAGCGCTCACCGGAGCAGATTCTTCGGAGCTCCGCGAACGCACCGTGCAGGAACTCCAGGAT
>JAAYGH010000302.1 GCA_012727825.1 Trueperella sp. | reverse complement strand
GCACGAACAGATTTTCCTACGCCGGCCCAACGATGAGATCCTCATTATTGACCCTGAACGGGAGTATCGGGCTCTAGCTGGTGAGCTTGGAGCAACAACGGTCAATATCTCCGCCGGATCCAACGATTCGATTAACCCGCTGGATTTAGATAAGACGATCACGGCGACCGAGGGCGATCCGATCCGCGCCAAGTGTTCCCACGTGTTGTCCCTGTGCGAGGTTCTCCTAGGTGGGGCCGAGGGGTTAACGCCAACGAAACGCTCCATCATCGACCTCGTCACGCAAGGAATCTATCGGGCCTACTGGAATGATCCAGCGGCCCTGCCACCCACACTAGAAACGCTCTATGACGGGCTACGAGGCGAACCCGAGCTCGAGGCCGGCGAGATTGCCACCGGCCTAGAACTGTATGCACGCGGGTCTGCTAAAGGGTTTTCTCGTCAAACAAACGTGGATACCACGAACCGGGTCACGATCTACGACATTGCCGATTTGGGTAAGGATCTACAGACCTTCGGCATGATGGTTGTCCTAGAGGAAATCTGGGCGCGTATTGCGCGCAATAAGGCCCGTGGTGTGCGCACATGGCTGTACATCGACGAATTCCACCTGCTATTCGCCAATGATTATGCGGCTGAATACTGCCAGTCCATCTTCAAGCGCGTCCGTAAATGGGGTGCGGCTGCTACCGGTATCACCCAAAACATTGAAGAGCTCCTGCTCAATGACCGGGCTCGCCTGATGCTCTCAAACGCTGATGGGCTTTTCCTGCTAAACCAGCAGGCTACCGACGCCGATGCCCTGACCGATCTGCTCAAGCTCTCCGAGCAGCAGCGCACCTACTTCACCAACGTCGATCCAGGGTGCGGTCTGCTGCGGATGGGAGCCGCAGTGATTCCCTTCGATAACACGATGGACCCTGCGAGCCACATCTTCAAGGTCTTCTCCACCCGATTCGAGGAGCTTACCCATGCTTGATCCCACTCTTTCTCCATTGAACCTCCATTCCATCGCCTCTAATCACGCTCTTTTGACAGACGATCGCTTAAGCGAGATAGCTGCTCATCCTATGGCCTGGCCCAAGCTGGTCACATGGGCCAACTATCTGCTCCAACTCCCACACGAGGATCGCCCAAGTATCCCGGTTCCCCGCCCACCTGAGAATTTCGACCCGTCAACCACGCCCGCTACGGTCACGTCTGCGGCACCCGCGGAGATTCCTCAAGCGCCGTTGCCGCGCACAAAGAAAAACAGAGCGCCTCTCTTTATCCTCCTTCTAGCGCTGGCGGTCGCGGCGGGCGTGGGATGGACGGTCATCCCCAGTCAATCCAGTCAGCCCGCACCCACGACGGCACCTGCTCGCGAGGAGGCCTCCACGCCACCTTCCGAGCGCGTGCCGGCGGACGATCCTTCCCTTACTGCTTCTGGCGCTGGCTTCACCTGCGCGGCTAGACAGACAGCGGTGACCTGCTGGGGGCAAAATACCTACGGCCAACTTGGCACCGGCATGGCAAGTGAGGATCACTACTACTCCTTCGAGGTCGATGAGCCAGTGCTGCGCCTGGTTGCCGGCGCGGACTTTGCCTGTGCCAGCTCGGCGACGTCGGTGACGTGTTGGGGTGATAATCGGTGGAAACAGGCCGGAGATTCCGACATTCGCATCCTGCCGCCAACCACACTCCCCGCACTGTCGCCCATTGATGGGCTCACCGCCGGCAACATCCACGCATGCGTGCTCAGCGAGGGCAACATCGTGTGCTGGGGCTCGGATTATTCGGGTCAGCTCGGCTCTGGTGCTCAAGGCGAGCAAGGTGCAGGGCTCACTGAGATCGCGTTACCGGCGGGGCAGATACCCCAAGATATCTACGCCTCCGGGTTTACCACCTGTGCCCACACTGAAGCCGACCTAGTGTGCTGGGGTGCGAATGACGAGGGGCGGATTAACGACACCGACAAGCGCATTCTGCCACCCACGGTCGTCCACCGGGACGCTTCATGGTGACCGGCACGCCGTTTCGTCGCACTGACTCTGTGCGCTACGTTTCTCCCCACCTGAAACAGGAACAGATACGTACCGGACGTGCGCGCCTGCTTGGTAAGCACGGGCCACAGCACCAAGGGCTTGTCACTGGAGGCTCTGGCCGGCCACGATCGAAACTGAAACGGAACGCGAGCAAGGCTGCCAGCATTGCCAGCGTTGCCAGCAAGGCTGGCAATCTGTCGGAGGGCAGTGTCCTGCCGGCCAGCCAGATGAAGAATATGCGCGGGGCTGGACAGCGTCTTACCGAGACCTATCAAAGGGTGGCGGTGATTGGGCAAGCGACCAGCCCACATCAGGACTCCGACGAGCGCGCAGGTGGCCTTAGCGGCGCGTTCGTGCGCGCGGGTGCGGCCCGGTCCGCCCGACCAGCTCAACAGGCATTGAAGCGCTCTGTAGGGGCTTCACAGAATGCCACTCGGCATGCAGGTAGACAGGCCGCGACCGCTATGCAGCGCGCGGCGGTGCGTACCGCCCATGTGCTGGCGGCCGTTGTCCGCAAGATTGTGGCCGCCGCGTCCCTCAAGATTGGGGCGATCTCGCTTGTTGTTGTCGCAGTTTTAGGTATCGTTGCCGTGATCGTCTCGATCTTACCGTCCTTCATTTTTGGCCTCGATGTTGAAACGAGAAAGGTTAGCGCTGCGGTACCGCGCGAATACGCCACGTATGTTCTCGAAGCCGGCCAGCTGTGCGAAGGATTAAGCCCATCGATCATCGCTGCTCAGATCGATGCCGAGTCTGGATGGAACCCGCGAGCAACCTCACCGGCGGGTGCGCAAGGGATTGCGCAGTTCATGCCCGGCACGTGGGCCAGTGCCGGCAAAGACGGTAACGGCGATGGTATCCGAGATCCGTATAATGCGGCAGATTCGATCATTTCCCAAGGCCACTACATGTGCCAACTGCTCGATCTTGTCGAGTCTCGCTTTGGTGAGCGTGACATCGTCTTAGCCCTTGCTGCTTATAATGCCGGGTTTGGTAACGTCATGAACTTCAATGGTGTTCCACCATTTTCAGAAACTCGCGCATATGTCGAGAAGATACCCCATCTTGCGGCCACGACCTACGCCACTTTTGGCGTGGCCGGCCAGGTCGGTGGGCCGATGGTCGATGACTATCCATGGGCTGGCGTTGTGCGCTCCGCGGACGGTTCTGTCACTTCGCTCTATAACACGGTCAACTGGTCCACCCGCTTTTATTATGGCAACTGTACCGATTTCGTGTTCTGGCGCGTCAACCGGGACATGGGTGTCGAGTTCAACGGTGCAGATACGGCCTGGGTCTTTACTCATCCCACGCTCACGCCCTTAGGAGGAAACGGGCGCGAGTGGGGTAAGCCGGGCAATATGCCCGGCTGGCAGACAGTGACAGATCCAGCTCAAGCCCAACCAGGTGACGTCGTTTCCTTCGAGTCTGGAGCCTTTGGGCACACTAGCCCCTTCGGGCATGTGGCATACGTATCCGCCGTTGACTTAGATGGCAGTATTACCACGGAAAACTATGGGCTAGGTCAGTACTACATCGAGACCATTCCGGCCAGTACCGCTAGATCGTTGATTGCTTCTGGACAGATCGTGATTAAGCATAACCCCGCGCTAAGCGGAGCAGGGGAGGACTAGTGGAAGACTTCATTAAGAGGATGCTCGAAGACATCTTCTCCAACACTTTCCTCATTAGCTCAGATGCGCTGAGCAAAGAGATCTCCGGTTACAACGAGACAGCCTTCGCCCTTGCGAACACGATCAACGACACAGCCGTTAAACCGATTGCCGCTATCGTTGTTGCCATCATCCTTGTCCTTGAGCTCGCGCGAGTCTCCTCACGCTTTGACGGGGATTCAAAGACGGGCGTCCAGGTTATCGCCTCCATCATGATCAAAGCAGCGATGCTGATCATCGCCATCCAAAATGTTGACCTCATTCTCGGTGCCATCAACGAGATTGGGGATACCATCATCGCCTCTATCGGTGGGATCACCAGCGACCAAGTCACGTCAGCCGCTGACATCGATTCCCTTGACATGGGAACCTTAGAGCAAGTCGGGGCGATGATTATCTTGTTCATTCCGTGGCTAATCGCGATCGTAGCCGGCATTGCCGTCAAGCTTGTTGTCCTCTTACGCTTCGCTGAGGTCTATATTCTTTCCGCTGGAGCAACTTTGCCGCTGGCGTTTCTCGGGCACGAGGATACGAAACAAATCGCCATTGGCTACTTAAAGCGCTACGCGACAGCCGTCCTACACGGGGTGATGATCTTGGTGGTTATCGCTATATACTCCGCCCTCCAAATCGGAGGGAGCAACATCCCCGAGGACTTCTCCCTATCAGAAGTCATGAAGAGCTTTGGAGATTTCCTCCTTGGCCCAGTCTTGTTCTTGTTCCTCATCTTCGGCTCAGGTAAATTCGCCCGAGCGCTCGTGGGTGAAGGATAGGCGCACTATTCTTACCTGTCATCAGCCGATAGGATCGTGATGGAGGGAAGGGGCACCATGAGTAGATTCGCGCAGCTGAAGGGCTTTGCTCTCCCGTCAAGCCTTGATGCGCTGGAAGGCCCTACATGGGGTGGAACTATCGAGCTACACCACTCGGTGATTTGGGCACCGGACTCCCAGACCATTACTTTGTCCGACTTCGGTCAGGCTTTCCGTGCCTACGTGGCACTAATCAACGAAGGTACCCAAGGCGAGCAAGAACGGTGGATGAATCGCGACGTACTGATAGAGGTGTGGCCACGCTTGATTCTTCCCGACGTCACCTACGAGGCATGGATGACGAGATTTCCTCAGCTGCCAACGAATCAGTTGCTATGTCGCTCTTAGAATTTCAGTCTGAGGTTACGCAGATCGCCCTGACTGCGTTAGAGCCTTACGGCTTTGTCCTAGCTGGATCTGGAGCAATACGAGAGCACGGGTTAATTACCCGGCCCACCGAAGACATCGATCTATTTAGTGTGCTTGAACTCCAGGCAGCTTTACCGGCCGCGCTTGACCGGCTCGTTGAAGTATTAGATCGCCATCGGTTCGACGTACACACCGTACGGCGTTCTGATTCTTTCGCCACTGTCCACGTTTGCCGCGGCGACCTCATCCTGCGGTTGGATCTCGGCTTCGATTATCGAGCACATATGCCTGTGCGCCTCGGCGTCGGCCTCGCCTTGGATCGCAAGGACGCTGTTGGTGCGAAGGTGGCCGCCTTGTTTTCACGGCACGAAGCGCGTGACTATCTTGATGTTGATGCAATCCGGCAATCGGGGATTTTCGCTGATGATGAGCTCATGGGCCTGGGCGAGAGTATCGACGCGGGTTTTGATCGGAACTGGTTTTCCAAGGTTCTCCGTTTGGTCGAGCACGTTCCTTATGCTGCCGTCAAACACTATGGTCTTAGCCGGGACGAATTCACTAACGTGCAAGGCCGACTCGTGTTGTGGGCTGATGCGATAGTACCTCGCCACGTTCCCCAATCACGTCGATATATCATCAATCGCTTAGAAAACCGTTCGAACTCGTCTCCGACGAGCGACACTCACAAGCCAAAGCGTTATCAACGATAAGGCCCGTTCGCGGGCACACCCGGCTTAGCTAATGATCTGGAGATACTGTAACCTAGGAAAGTTAACTATCCCGGTCAGGTCGAGGCGCGAGGTGTGGCAGTGGCAGTCGAACTCGACGGGTCGGCCATGTAGCCCCGCACTCAAGAGAACCTAAGCGGAACAGCGCAGCTTCCAGTTTGCTAGCCTGTTTGATTTGTCGTGATAAGCGGAGTAGCGGTGTCGCGATTGAGGGTGGAAGTCGAATGCCCCTTATTTATCGCGTCTCGTGGAGTACTCTAGAATGTAACTCGAACGAGTTGTGTTGAATTGATACCGAAGGAGTTATCATGAATTTCATTAAGAGCAAGCTTGCGTTATCACTTGCTTTGGCCAGTGTTCTCTCGGGCCTAGGGGTTGTGGGTGTGAGTACTCATGCCGAGGCTGCTGGTTGTTCCCTTTCTGCTTCTACCTACTATGCTTCATCTGCTGGTAACATCCACGGTGTCGCGAAGCGATCCGGGTGTGGCAACACCCGCAGCGTGACATCAGCGCTTTATCACGAGATGCCAGGGTTCCTCCCTGATGCTCGAATTGCGTCGGCAACGAGGTCGATTACCAACGGAAATGTGACCTCAGTAGCAATAGCGAATCGGGGCTGGAATTACTATACGAAGGCCTCAGACTCAGCCGGCGCTTCGGCTCGATCCGCGATCTATGCACACTGAGCTATAATTCTTCTGGTAGAGAGTTGTCGATATGCCTGTTGCTACGTTGGAGTCTGTGTCGTTTTCGTACGGTCGTAATAGAGTTCTGAATGATATAGATTTGAATCTCGATAATGGGGTCACCGGGATTCTTGGGCCAAATGGTGCCGGCAAGACCACAATGTTACAGCTATTGACACTTAATCTGCGTCCGAGTATTGGTTCTATAAAGATCAACGGAGCGAAGGTCACCAATGAGGCTCAGGCACGAAAGTGCCGTGGGCTCATTGGTTACCTTCCTCAGCGATTTGAGGTAATGTCCTTAAGGTCGGTCAGAGCCAACGTTGAATTTGCGGCGTGGGCTCATGGTGTGCCCACTGCTGATTGTGCGAGGGCAGCCGATCACGCTATTGCAAGGGTCGGACTGGAGGATCGTTCAAACACCAGAGCGTTTCGTCTTTCTGGAGGGATGCGTCAACGCCTCGGACTGGCCTGTGTGATCGCCCATGAACCGAAGATCCTAATACTTGACGAACCTACAGTCGGTATTGATCCGGTTCAGCGATCACAGATGAGAAAGCTCTTCCGAGAGTTATCTGCTGATTCCGCTGTTCTGCTTTCGACTCACCTAATCGACGATGTCACACATGTGTGCGACAGGGTTCTTGTTTTAAATCATGGTGCTGTGAGGTTCGATGGGTCTGTCAATGATCTTGAACAGATCGGTCGTGAAGGTGTAGCGCAAGATCGACATGGCTCTGCTGCTGAAAATGGTTATTTGAGGATTGTGCAGGGTCATGAGTCGTAGTTTTCGTCCGCAGAGGACTTGGTTTCTTGTTGGCATCTTTATTGTCAATGCTCTATTGGTTCTCCTCCTGACAACCGAGCCGATTAGATCTTGGATTCCGACTGACAGCCGCGGAATTGTGGTGTCCTTTCGAGAAAACAGTTTCGTTTTAGGGTTAATTGGAGCGTTCACCGGTTTTAGTGTTGGCAGGCTGTTCCTGCCGGATTCAGTCGTCCTCGGGCGTTCGAGTGCACGGCATCCAAAAGCGGTCGGACGTGTGCTTATTGCCCCTGCTTGTGCGGCTCAGGTTTCTGGCTACCTCACGGGTATACTCGGCGCTCTGGCAATGGTTGGATTTGAACGTGGCAGCGAGGTCGTCTTACCTATTCTTGCGGTGTGTCTTGGTCTTTTAGGCTTGACGGTCTGGGGATTCTTGATAGGAAGCACCCTGCGAAGTAACGTCGGAATTTTTGCAGTGGTGATTATTGTCTTGATTCTTGTATATGCGCCGCTTGTAGTGAATTCATATGTTCTGCCAGATTCAAGTGTTTCTGCGCGTGCTTTGGGCATGGTGTGGGCAATTAATGAGCCGAGTGCGGATCTCACGTTTAGCTACCTCGCTGAGATGACTCGAGCACTCTTTTACTTAATGATCCTGATAGTTGGCTTGTTCCTATTTGTTGTCCTGTTTCGCGCGAAAGGTGCCAGACGTTCAGGGATCGAGTACTCAGCGGCAGCGATGATGGCAGCTGCGATTGTAACGATTTCTGGCATCGGAGTACTTATTGTTCCGCAACCGTTTGTCAAGGATGGCTCGGCAATCCCGTGCGAGTCTTCGGGTAAAGTGGAGGTTTGCCAATATCCGGTTTATCAGCCCTTGGTTCCGACAGTTGCCTCAATAGGACACCAGTTTTCTGAGGTCATCCCTGGTATTATTTCGGCGATGCCGGTTACGGAGTACGACGAGTCGGCAGTTCCAATTCCGCGCCCGTATGGATCTGAGCAGGCGTGGACACGTGCCACCTCCCAGTCATTCGCAGACTTTCTGTCTGGTGTGACTGTATGTTTCAATAAGCGAGACAGTGGCGTAGAGGTTTCGGAAGAGTCTCTCCTCCGTAGCTTCGACCTGTCAGAAGAGCTTATACGCAGAACTGGTTTGGAAGGTGAGGGCCAGAGCCGCCACGACTCAGATTTCAGCAAGTACCTGAGTAGCATGTCTGCGCAGGAATTCTCTAGGTGGTTCGATGAGAATGCAAACAACATCAGAGCCTGTGCAATATCCGAGTAGGTTGTAGGCGCGTGCGAAACGTCATCTTCTGGCTTGAGGGGAGAGCAAGGCAGACGCTGCTCGGCGTTTTTATCCTTGCTCCAGTGGCTCTGTTCTTTGGTTGGGGTTTCATCCTTCAGCTCAGTGCGGATGTGCCACCGGGTAGAGGGCTGGAACTGATTCCGCTGCTTTCATACAGCTTACTGACGTTGGCAAGCCATTCTCCCGTCCAGTGGATTGAGCGGCAATCGCCTCGCCGCCTTTTCTATTATCAGTTAGGTGCCTTTGTCTGCCGCAGCCTTTTTGTGGTTCTTTTACTGGCAGGTTTAGGTTTAGCATTTGAGTTCCTGCCGGCCGGCAAGATTCCTTTCGGTGAAACCTTTGGGCTTGACGACCAAACGATTCCTGTATCTTATTTTATCCAGATCAGTATTGGTATTCTTATAATCAGCTATACAGCAGAGTTTCTTAGCCTTCTATCTTTCACTGGGAGCGTCCCGATTCTGGCGCTTGCACTTTATGTGGGCACTCTATATGTGCATCCGATATTTGATTTAGTGTTTCCGCTGTCCCTGGAGGCAGCCTCAGTGGGACAGGTGGTCGTGTGTCTTATGTTGGCGTTTACTGTGATAGCAGCTGGCGTTTTCCGGGACCATGGATACATCGGTTGGATGGTGCGATGAGGGGCCGTACGGGAGTGTCGCGGGCGAGCTTGTCGATGAGAATTCGATAGGAACTGATCGAACGAACGTTTCGTGTCGGTGGTAACTCGCATGGTCGTAACTGGAGTCACATAGTTGTTTCGGATACGAGAGATGATCGCTGCAGGTCGGCTCAGCTATGCTCTGGGTTTGTAGCTCGGCACGGCTCCAATTGCAGTACGAAACGGCCGAAATGGCTTACGTGGTTCTTTTCTCAAAGCCTTTTGAGCTAGCCAGAGAGTTAGCTTTGCGACTTTAGAGAGGTGTTCGAGGCTACTACAAAAGGTAGATTTTAGCAGACGCAAACGTCACTGACGCTAAGCTGGTTTCACCAGTGGACTTGCCAGTTTAGCTGATGATCTGGAGGTATTGCGATCCGGGGAAGATGTCTTCTCCGGTTAGGTCGGGGTGCCAGGTGATCTCGATACGGGAGGGCTCTTTCCCTTTTGTTGGGGTGTAGGTGTATGGGGTTGTGAGTGTTGGTGCGGGGAGTTTGCGGGACTTGAAGGGGCGCACGCCGCGTAGGACATAGAGGCATTCTTGTCCGGGGAGGCGGCCGATTTCGTCTGCGGTTAGTAGTTCGCGGCCGAGGGAGCGGTTTTGCATGGTCCAGGACCCGTTGCGGCCTCGTGATTCGGAGATGTCGGTTGAGGTGATGGTTTGTTTGCCGATGAGTTTTGAGACGTATTCGGTTGTTGATTTCTCGTTTCCGCCTAGGAAGAGCATCGAGTCGCAGTTACCGACGATGGTCTCCCAGTCGTCTTTGTATAGGGCTTTGCCTTGGGAGAAGTTCTGGACGATGATCGATGTCGATATGCCACGTGATCGCATGACGGCTATTTTGCGTTCGAAGGAGGGCATTTTGCCGATGTTGGCGAACTCGTCCATGAAGCATTGCACGTGTACGGGCAGGTGACGTTCGGGTAGGTGGTCTGCGATATAGATGTTGACCTCAAACAAGAGCTCGTAGAAGATCGAGACGAGGAAGTTAAATGCGGCGTGGGTGTCAGGAATGATCAAGAAGAGGGCTGTTTTGGTTCGCCCGATCTGGTCAAGATCTATCGTGTCGCGGGAGAGGAGTTCTCGCATGGAGGCCATATGTAAGGGGGCCATGCGAACGCCCAACGAGATGATGACGGACTTTTTCGTCTCTCCTGCACCTTGGGTGTAGGTGTTGTATTGTGCCCAGGCAAAGCGAAGGCCGCTGATGGCTTGGCGGGCTTCTAGGCCCCATTGGTCTGGGAAGGGGTCGGCGTCAAAGTCTGCGATGAGGTCACGGACCGCTTCGAAGAGGAGATCGACGTCAGACTTGCGGGTTTCGTCGGACTCGGAGGCTTGCATGCGGGCGAGTAGGTCAACGACGTCTACGAGGGTGCCCTTGTGGCCTTTGGTGAAGTAGATGTAGGAGATCAGGGCGTTGAGTAAGGCTCGTTCTGCTTTTTCCCAAAAGTCTCCACCGGCATAGGGCTTGTTACCGGTTGTGTTGGTGATGAAGTTTTCGGTCAAGATGGTGCAGTCCACCTCGGGCTGGTCATCGTTGAAATATTTGAGCGGGTTAAATCCGTCCGAGCGGGCAAAATCTACGAGGTTCAGGCATCGGATCTGATATCCGGATTCGGTAAGGTAAGCGCCGGTCTGTGAAAGGAG
>JAAYGH010000301.1 GCA_012727825.1 Trueperella sp. | reverse complement strand
TCTTGAGGAGTTGGCCGCTTGAGGGGACGCACCGATTCAGCGGGCAAGGGTCGTGAGTGATGAGTACAGGCCCGGTTGGATGACAGTCGACCTGCGAATTGAGCGTGCGCCCGGTGCGATATCCGTGATGGTCGCGGAGGGCGAACCGAACTCTCGTACGCACATCAGGCTCGTCGAGGAGCTTTCGAGCTGCCTTGCACTGTATGAGCTTCACCCGATTTCTGGGCGACTCCACCAGTTGCGGGCGACGATGAATCACCTTGGCGCGCCAATTGTGGGTGATCCGATGTATCCGAATGTGCTTAGTCTTGAAGACACGGCGGCGCGCGACCTCCCGACGCAACTTTTGGCCGCCCAACTGGCGTTTCGAGACCCGGTGGATGGCACCGACATTTCGGTGACAACACGGAGACAGTTGGCATTGGCTCCGAACCTAGTGGTGTAGCGGCTCACCGCAAGACGTGAGCCGCTGTTCCGCACGTGCACGAGTGCGCGGTAGGCTTGGGGTGTGAATGAATTACGCCCTGTCCTTGTCGTTGATAATGGTGCCCACAATGCCCAGTTAATTGCGCGCCGCGTGCGCGGAGCCGGGTATTTCTCGGAGCTCGTGCCGCCGTCGTGGTCTGCGGAGAAGATGTTGACGAAGAACCCGCAGGCGATCGTCCTATCGGGCGGACCGGCATCGGTGCATGCGGACGGTACGCCCGGGCTGGATCCTGCGCTGGTCGATGCGGGCCTGCCCGTGCTTGATGGGCGCTGGCGGCCAGAGTCGCAACGTTCGGAGCTGACCCAAGAGGAGATCGAGGCGTTCCTGCAGGAGAACGCCGGACTCGAGAAAAACTGGTCCGCCACGTCGGTGATCGACTACCAGATTGCTACGATCCGCGAACAGGTGGGAGACAAGCACGCGATCGTCGGACTGTCTGGCGGCGTAGATTCCTCGGTGGCGGCCGCTCTCGTACACCAGGCCATCGGTGATCAGCTCACGGCCGTGTTCGTCGATCACGGACTGCTACGAAAGGGCGAGGCCGAACAGGTGGTTCGCGACTACGCGGGCGCTCGCGGCATGCGAATTTTGGCAGTGGATGAATCGGAGAGATTCCTTGGCGCGCTTGAGGCAGTGACCGACCCGGAGGAGAAGCGCAAGATCATTGGACGCGAATTTATTCGATCGTTCGAGGCAGCGCAGCGACAGTTACTCGACGAGGCCGGCTCCGCGGGCAAAGATATTAAGTTCCTCGTGCAAGGAACGCTCTATCCCGACGTCGTTGAATCGGGCGGGGACGGTGCTGCGAACATTAAGTCGCACCACAACGTGGGTGGCCTGCCCGAGGATTTGGACTTCGAACTCGTGGAGCCATTGCGCGACCTGTTTAAGGACGAGGTGCGCGTGATTGGCCAGGAACTTGGCCTTGACGACAAGCTCGTGTGGCGCCAACCATTCCCGGGCCCGGGCCTGGGGATTCGTATCATTGGTTCCGTGAATCGCGAGCGCCTCGACATTTTGCGCGACGCCGACGCGATCGTGCGCGAGGAACTCACCGCCGCCGGGCTGGATCGTGAGATCTGGCAGTGCCCAGTGGTGCTGCTCGCCGACGTGCGATCGGTGGGCGTGCAGGGGGATGGCCGTACTTATGGCCATCCGATTGTGCTGCGCCCGGTGAGCTCGGAAGACGCGATGAGCGCCGAGTGGTCGCGAATCCCGTACGAGCTGCTCGCCAAGATCTCGAACCGCATCACCAATGAGGTCAAGGACATCAACCGCGTGGTCCTCGACGTCACGAGCAAGCCGCCGGGCACCATTGAGTGGGAGTAGCCGGCTGCCGGCCCCTGAGATGGCGGTAAGAAAGGTGAGCATATGAGAAACGCGGTGAGTGCACGCACTCTCCTCGCCGCCCTCGTGAGCCTTGGCGGCGTGATCGCCATGATCGTGGGGCTTGAGATTCCGGTGGTTCGCGGGTTGACCCAAGATCTGCCAAGCAGAACGGTTGGCATGCGCGTGTTCATGTGGGAGGGCAACCACCCGCTGCTATCGGTGGCGCTCACGATCGGCGTCGTCACCACGCTCTTCGTGACTCTTGCCGCGCTCAGATCCGTCCGTTTCCGCTGGTGGGCGGTGCTGTCCGCGCTCGTCACGCTCGCCTTGGGCACCTTGGCGTTTTTCGTTTTGAAGTACGACGTCTCCGGTGGCGTGCATGCCACGTATCAGGAGTTCGTGGACGTCACGGCCGCCGTCTTTTCGGGCGCGAGTGAGGGGCTGTCGAAGCCCGTCTTCTTTGCGGGCGCCGTGGCCACCCTTGTGGGACTCCCGCTGATTAAGGGCCCTGCGCGCTGGGTCAAGGCTGACGGGGATACTGACGGGGACGCCGAGGGTGATGCCGACGGCGCGGCCGACGGTAAGGCCTGACTGTCAGAGCTGACACTCAGAGCTGACGATCAGCGGCCAAATAGCGCGTAAAGCTCCTCGGCTCCGGCGCCTGAGCGATACCACGATTGATAGTCGCGCCAGAGCTGCCCGGTCACGCGCGGGATGGCAAGCATCCACAGTAGCGAGCCAATCAGGAGCGCGCCGCCTCCGTAGACGAGAACCGTGTCCGTATGCTCGCCTGCCACGAGC
>JAAYGH010000300.1 GCA_012727825.1 Trueperella sp. | reverse complement strand
TGGGGATTACTCGCGATGACGTCGTTCTGGATGTCGGCGCCGGCACCGGCAAGCTCACGGCGCAGCTGGCGCACCGCAGCGACCGGGTGTGGGCGCTCGAGCCATCTGCGGACATGCGAGCGGGGTTTGCGCAGGCGTTACCGGACTTCCCATCGGAACGGTTGTTGGATGGATCAGGGGAGTCGCTTCCCGTAGGGGATGCGAGCGTGGACGTGTTGACCTATGGGCAGTCGTGGCATTGGCTCGATACGCGGGCGGCCGCAGTGGAGGCGGCGCGGGTGGTGCGTCCGGGCGGGAGCGTGGCCGTTGTGTTCATCCAGCTCGACGTCCGCCAGCCGTGGGTACATCGGCTCTCGCGCATTATGCGCTCGGGAGATGTCCACCGCGCGGATCACGCTCCGGACCTGCGCGTGCCTGGCCACCACGGCCACATGGAGCGCCCATTTACCGAGCCGCACCTGCATCGATACGTGTGGATCGACCCGCTCACAGTTCCCGAACTAATTGAACTGGGCACCACGCGTTCCTCGTGGATCACAAACTCCGTTGAGGGCCGCCAGCGGATGGGCGCAAATCTGGAATGGTACATCGCACAACAATTGGGTGTGCCGAGCGACGGCGTCGTTGGGATTCCGTATCAAGTTCACTGCTGGGTGGCTCGGCGCGCAACGTAGATGCTGCGACGCACGGCCACCAAAACTCTTTCGCGGGGCGGTCACAGGATGAACCTCACAAGCGCTAGGCCGGTGGGATGGTTAGAATTAAGTAAGTCAAATTTACGTATTTAAGGATGGACATGGCTCAACTTCGTTCAGCGACGTCGACACAGGGACGCAACATGGCCGGAGCCCGCGCACTATGGCGTGCTACCGGCATGACGTCTGAAGATTTTGGAAAGCCAATTATTGCGGTAGCGAATTCGTTTACGCAGTTTGTGCCTGGCCACGTTCACCTCAAGGATATGGGCCAACTCGTTATTAAGGCGATTGAAGACGCCGGCGGCGTCGGCAAGGAATTCAACACGATTGCGGTGGACGACGGCATTGCCATGGGTCATGATGGCATGCTCTACTCCTTACCCTCGCGCGAAATCATTGCGGACTCGGTGGAGTACATGGTCGAAGCGCACCGCGCCGACGCCATCGTGTGCATCTCGAACTGCGACAAGATCACGCCGGGCATGCTTTTGGCTGCCATGCGGCTGAACATCCCGGTGGTCTTCGTGTCCGGTGGTCCGATGGAGTCGGGCAAGGCTGTGGATGGCGTGATCGACCACAACACGAACCTCATCGACGCGATGACGGAAGCCGTCAATGAGTCGGTGACCGACGAGCAGCTGCTCGCAATTGAAGAAGCCGCGTGCCCCACATGTGGCTCCTGCTCGGGCATGTTCACGGCGAACTCGATGAACTGTCTGACGGAGGTCCTTGGCCTCTCGCTGCCGGGTAACGGCTCGACGCTCGCGACTGCCGCGCGCCGTAAAGACCTGTTCATCAAGGCGGGCGAGATTATCGTTGAGATCGCCAAGCGCTACTACGATAACGACGACGAGTCGGTGCTGCCACGAAACGTTGCGAACCGCGATGCGTTCCTGAACGCCATGACGATGGATATCGCCATGGGCGGCTCCACGAACACCGTGCTTCATATTCTTGCTGCCGCGCAGGAAGGTGAGATCGAATTCGATATCTCGGATATCGATGTGCTCTCGCGCAACACCCCGAATATGTCGAAGGTTGCTCCGAACTCGGTGAAATTCCATATGGAGGATTTCCACCGTGCCGGAGGTATCCCGGCGCTCCTTGGCGAGCTTGATCGGGGAGGTCTGCTCAAGCGCGACGTTCACGCGATCCACGCGGACTCGCTCGACGAATGGCTTGACGATTGGGACGTGCGCGGAGGCAAAGCCACCGAGGAAGCGCGCGATCTGTTTACGGTTGCACCCGGTGGCGTGCGCACCACCCAGGCGTTCTCGCAGGATAAGCGCTACGAATCGCTCGATACGGATCCGGTTGAGGGATGTATTCGTGCCGTTGAGCACGCTTACACCGAGGATGGCGGGCTGTGTGTGCTCTACGGAAACCTCGCCGAAGACGGCTCCGTCATCAAGACGGCCGGCATCGACGAAGAGCTTTTCCATTTTGAGGGCACCGCGCGCGTTGTTGAATCGCAGGATGCGGCAATTGAGTTGATCTTGTCGAAGTCCGTGAACCCCGGTGACGTCGTCGTGATCCGATACGAGGGCCCCAAGGGCGGCCCGGGAATGCAGGAGATGCTCTACCCGACGTCGTACCTCAAGGGACTCGGCCTCGGAAAAGTCGCCGCGCTCATTACAGACGGTCGCTTCTCGGGTGGAACGTCGGGCCTGTCGATTGGTCACATTTCGCCGGAGGCTGCCTCTGGCGGTGCGATTGGCCTAGTCGAAGAGGGCGATAGGATCATCATCGACGTGCCCGAGCGCAAGCTCCACCTTGATGTGACGGACGAGGAGCTTGAGCGCCGCCGCGCTGCCAAGGGCGAGGCGCCGTGGTATCCGGTTCGTGACCGCAAGGTGTCGAAGGCTCTTCGTGCCTACGCGTCAATGGCCACCTCGGCCTCGTACGGCGCGGTGCGTCAGGTCGACTAACCTGTTCGCGCCTTCGCGAATTTTTACCACATTCCCGCGATGGACGTGCCGCACTCGTGGCATGCTCCATCGCGGGGGTGTATCTGGGGTGTGCGATAGGTGTCGCGTTCAACGACGACGACCGAGCAGGTTGGGCAATGGGTGCTGGCGCTTCCAGGATCGCGGACGTTACCGAGGTACACGTGGTTGAGGCCAACCTCGAGAGCTATCTCTCGCGCCATGCGCAGGGTGGCAAGGGGAGTGCGCGGGACGTCGCGCATCTTCCAATCGGGATGAAACGCCGAAAAATGGAGCGGAGTATCCGGACCGCATTCGGAGAGCACCCAGTGGGCGAGGCTGCCTATCTCGCCAGGGGTGTCATTGTGGTCCGGGATGACCAACGTGGTGAGCTCGAGGAAGCAGTCAGTTTCGTTGGCGACGTACGAGATCGTGTCTAGGACCGGCTGGAGGTGCGCGCCGGTGAGCTTCCAATAGAAATCTTCGGAGAATGCTTTGAGGTCAATGTTCGCGGCGTCCATGTGGCGGTACATGTCGGCCCGTGGTTCAGGGCTGATGTAGCCGGCGCTGACGGCCACCGTGCGAATGCCCGCCTCGTGGCAAGCGATCGCGGTGTCGATCGCGTACTCGGCAAAGATAGTTGGATCGTTGTATGTGAAGGCCACCGAATCGCATCCGTGGCGCTGGGCGATCTCGGCGATTTGCGTCGGTTCCGCCTTGACGTGGAGGGAGTCGATTTCTCTCGACTTTGAGATGCTCCAGTTCTGGCAGAACTTGCAGGCGAGGTTACACCCTGCCGTGCCAAACGAGAGCACTGTGGTGCCGGGGCGGACATGGTAAAGCGGCTTCTTCTCAATCGGGTCGATTGCGAGTCCCGAGGTGCGGCCGTAGGTATCGAGAATAATCTGGTCATCTTCGCGTAGGCGCACGAAGCAGAACCCGCGCTGACCTTCCCTGAGCCTGCAGAACCGCGGGCACAGATCGCACTGGATCCGACCGTCGTCGATCTCCTGCCACCACTGGCCAACTGCGCCACCGCCGGCGACGCGCTCGCGAGGGTGCACGCTCATTCGGACCAGTCCGTCACCGTGTATCGCTCAGCGGTAACCCGATCGGAGGACCAGTCCACGCGTTCTGGCGAGACTCCCGCTTTCTGCACGAGCTGGTCGAGGAAGAGTGCAGGATCGGGTAGTTGCTCCCACACTTGGGGGAGGAACGTGGCGCGGCGCAATTCTATGGTGAGAATGAGGCCGTCGACGCCGGGGTGTAACTGGCCTTCAAGTTCCGCCCTGCTCGAGAATCGGATCGGTTCGGGCTTGCTCAGCACCGACACTTCGATATCCGTGCGCGTCAGATCCGCCGCTGCCAGGGTGGGGAAGCGGTGGTCGTGTATGGCGCTTGCAACGGCATTATCGCGGAGGTCATCCACGAGGGGCCGATGTGCGAGTAACGAGCCGATGCAACCGCGCAGTTGGCCATTTTGACTCAACGTGACGAACGTGGCGCCCTGAGATCCCAGCCAGTCGGGTATGGGTGTTGGCACGTCGCCACGCAGACCCGGATCCGCGCCGATTTCTTCGGCGATCGCAGTCCGGGCGAGAGGCAAGAGCCAGTCGCCTGCGTTGTCAGGGAGTTGAGAGTGGGCGTGGTCTGGTGTGTTCATGAATATCCTCCAGCTTCGTCATCGCCGCGGGCGTCAGTGAGCGCGAACGCCGCGTACCCGACCACGCTGTCGAGATCTCCGGCCGTGTCACCCGAGTTGCATGAGGCTAACAGGCGGATATTCATGCCGCGTTGCTTCGCAGCCATCATCATGCCGTTTAACGGATAGGCACCGCAGGCACGGTCGGATCGAATCGTGGATCGTAACTGAAGGATGGCCGCGGTTGTTTCGCGGTCTGCCTCGATCGCGTGTGCGTAATCGAGATAGTGGGAGAGGTCGGTGCTGATGACAATCAGCGTTTCGGGCCCTCCCCACACGGCGTCGAGAGCCTGCGCCACCTGCTTACGCCCGGCTCCGCCCACCACAATTGGTGTGATCGTCACGTCGCCGAGCATGCGCTGAATGAAAGGAACGAGAACCTCGATGGAGTGCTCGTGGGCATGAGTGGAGTCATTCGTTTCCACAAACGGCAGCGCCTGCAACTCCTGCGGGTAGTGGACGCGGATGTTTCCTAACGGGGTGGTCCACGCGGAGTGGGAACTCATCGCCAACCCTGGAACCCATACGCGATGCGCGGGCCCGAGAATCACTACACGTTCAATGCCAAGGCGTCCCTCGAGAAGCCGAAAGGCGTTGGCGGCCGTTGACCCAGAAAAGATCCACCCTGCATGCGGCACGATGAGTGCCTTGACGCCGGGGTTACCTACGAGGTCGCGCATTTCCTTCAGGGCAGATGGTTGCTCGCGGGCAGATTCGACGACGTGGCTCGCCGCCACCTGCGATGCCGCCGCGAACGCCTGGTCAAGAGCGGCATGCACGTCGGGAACACTCGCCGGATAAAATGTGCCAGCAACAGCTGGCGTGCGAATAGACATTGGCGCCTCCTGATTTGAGCCTACCCAAGCCGTGCCTGCTGTACCTGACGATTGGCTACCGAGCCTGACCACAGC
>JAAYGH010000299.1 GCA_012727825.1 Trueperella sp. | reverse complement strand
GGCCCGGGTCGTTGTAGGTGATCTCGACCGTGCCTGCCGTACCAGCGGGCACGGTCCACGTCTGATACCAGGATGGCGTGCTTGGCTCAAGCACGGTTGGATCAAGCACGGTTGACTCAAGAACGGTTGGATCAAGAACGGTGCCATCGATGCTGGCTTGCCAGTGTTCGTTGGTTCGCTCGGCCAGTCTCAACTCGCGTGCCTCGGCTGTTTCCGCCACGTCAGCCTCGGCATGAATCACACCGGACCTCGTGTGGCCCTCTGGGATGAACACGCGCGTGGATGGTTCACTCACACGCCAAAAAGTTCCTGATGCGCCGTCGGTGACGTATTGCAGGCCCGGAACGGTTTGGACTCGCCCGATGAGTTCGGCACGAAACTCCGCGGATTCACCCTCCGTGAGCGGCGGGATGAGCACGACCGACACGGCGTGCTCACCAAGTGTGTGGGCCGCGCCGTCGGATCCGGTGAGGAGTCCCATCGTCACGTCGGACAGATCAATCGAGGCCTCATCGCCCACGCCGAACCCGTTCTCGTGTGCGACGACGATGCTATCCGCCTGCGAAAGCCCGCGGGCCATTGTAAATTCGTGAAGTTCCTGGCCGTGTCCGCGCCACAGCTCACCAGCCACTCCGTCAGAGGACATCGTGAGCGCGAGTACACGTTCATGCTGATCGAACGCCTCGTCGGCGAGCGCGGGAATAGCCGGAGTGTGAGTGCCAAGGATGGGATCGACGTCGTTGATGTGCAACAGCCAACGCCCTCCACCGGCGAACGTCGCGATCGGGAGTGCAATCATGGCCATCCCACCGATGATCTGCGTGGCGCCAAAGTTGCGCGTGCGCATGACGGTTCGCAGTGCGTGGGATGCCGAGCCAATCGCGAACCAGAGCCCGAACCATCCGATCGATAGACCAATGTGGGGAGAGGCTTCGATAGTTTCGTATCCACCCGCAACCGAGCGCGTGGCCACGTTTGCATACTGCGAGGCCGTCGCGTGGACAATCCCGAACGCGGCGACCAGCCAACCCGCACGGATCCACCACATGCGGTGAATTCGAAGCAAGGCGAGCGTGGCTACAGCGACGACGACGGCGAGTGGGATCCACGACCACATGTCCCCCGCAATGGCGTCGATCATCGCTCGCGCGCTCTCGGATCCCGTCGGAACCCCGGCCTGTGAGAAAACGAGATATGGATCCGAGTATGTGCGCAGGGTCGGCGCCAAGAACATGAGAGCGGGTACGGGCAGCCACAGCCATCGCTTACGGCGACCCTTGTTGAACGCGACTCCGATCAGGGCAAGCACGCAGGCAACACCGAGGTAGACCGGTGCTGCCGAGGCGAGCGCCCCAAATGTGAGCGCCGCAAGTCCAAAGGCGGGAGCACTGCCACGCCAGGCAGCCATGACGCAGGACACCGCGAGCGGCAAAAGGGTGTGGGCAGCGACAGCGCCGATTTGACCAGTGTGAAGGGCATCTAGGAATGGTGGGGCCACGATCCACAGGGTGGCGAGCACGGTGCGTGCCACCCAGGACGTCGTAAGCCGGCCAGCGGCAAGGTAGGCAAACACGGCAGCGGCCGGGATCGCAAGGTAGATGATGGCCGTTGCAAGCCCACCGAGTGTGAGTCCGAGCGGCTGGCCCAGCAGGAGGAACGGAAGTGACACCACCCAGAGAGGATCGAGTGGAAGCGCATGGCCATCACCGGAATCGAGCCAGCCGGACCAGGCAATCCGTGCAAGTTCAACGCCCTGTGTGGTGTCGGTGGCGAGCCCTCCGCCGCTCAGCACACCGGCAGCAAAGGTATTGAGATGGAAGATGATGGCAAAGAGAACTGCCATCACAAGCGTTACCGCCGCGCCGCGCCGGGTGTGCATGGCGAAGTCCGCGCGGGCCTTGATTGTGAGGGGGTCGGGCTGCTCCGCGAGGAATTTGGCCTCTTTTTTGGATCTGCGTGATTCCTTGCGTGCGTCGCGAATTTCGGCGGGTCGAGCTTCGAGCTCCGCGAGCGCATCCGGGCCGACCTTCGACACTGTGGCGAGGTGCCGCCTGCCTCGCTTGAGGGCCCCCAGCGAGCCCACCATCGAGGCGACGCCGCCCAATTCCGCCCACGCGAGCGCCGGCTCTTTGAAGATGAGGCGGTGAATCGCGCGCACAGGCGCCACCAGCACGTACAGCACAATCATCAGCGGAACGAGTGGCCCGGGCGCGGCGAGCAATGCATTATACAGCTGGGCGGAGCGACGCCGAGCATAGGTGGAATCGATGTCCTCGCCGAGGCCCGCCCGCGCGTGGCGCACAATAGCCTTCGGTTCAACAACGACCCGGTAGCCCGCCCTGCGAGCCCTGCGCGAAAATTCGAGGCCGTCACCGAACGGGCCGAGGTTGGGATCGAACCCGCCAAGCTCCTCAAACGTCGAGCGTCGCACGAGCATGCCGGCCGTTCCCACCGCCAGCACGTCGGTACGTGAATCATATTGGCCCTGATCCCGTTCGTTAGCTTCAATTTCGGGAACCCTGCGCGCGGTGCGGGTGGCGCGGATACCGACCTCCAGCACCACGGGTGTGCCGTCGTCGTCCCAGGCGATCTGCTTTGGCCCCACCACGGCGATCCGTTTGGATGTCTCTCCGTGCCGCAACAATTCGTCGAGCGCTTCTGGCTCCGGCGCCGAATCCGCGTGCAGGAACCACAGCCAATCGCCGTCGTCGATCTGAAGCTCGGACACTATCTGGCCAAGGTTCTCGCCCGTGGCAGCAACGAGCTGCACAGATTCCGAATCCGTGTCCAAGTGCTCGTGAATGGGCTGGACTGCCTCCGAATCATGATTCGGTATGACGGCAACAATGCGATCGGGCTGGTGCGTCTGTGCGCTCAACCCGTGCAGTGTTTTACCCAAAAAAGAAAGGTCACGACCGTGGCAGACCACAATTGCCGTAACCTTCTCTCGAGTCACATTCGTGACCACTTAACGCCCTCCGCCACGCGCCGCCTTACGTTCACGGGCCATGCGCTTGCGATCGTTATCCGACGTGCCGCCCCAAATGCCGTGACGAATGTCGTTCGTCACCGCGTACTCGAGGCACTCCGAACGCACCCCGCAGTTCTCACAAATCGATGTGGCCGGAGCGGTGGATCCGCCCTTTTCTGGGTAGAAAATATCGGGATCGGTTTGCGCGCAGAGTGCGTCTTCCATCCACCCGAGAGTTTCTTCCTCAGCAAAGCCGTAGCCGAGATCAAAGATCCCCTGCATGAGGGCCTGCGCTACTCGGGGATCCTCCGGAGCCTGCGCGGCCCGCAACGGGGACGCCGCCTTCGACAGCCTCATAATGGTCCTCCAATTTCCGATGTCTATGTAAATTACACTGTTGTAACCCACTAAAGTCAAGACGGTTTGAGCACCTTGACGCGCTGACCGGCGTGTTGCCAAGCGATTTTCGAAGAAAGTGTGAGATATTGCCCGCTCAGACATGTGATTTCGCAGTCTGATGTGCGATTTCGCAGGTCGGGTAAAAATGCTCTGTCGCGTTCCTGGCCGTGACACCATGGAGCCATGACCCCCTCGCCACGCGAACTTGCCGATCTCGCAGAACTCGCCGCCCGCACTGTTGGCCCTGATCTTCTCACAGCGTTTGACGACCCCGGCCCCATTGAATATAAACGCAACTTCCACGACCCCGTCACCGAACATGATCGTCGCGCAGAAGCAACCATTCGCGAACTCATTTTCGATGGCGCCCCCGGCACTTTCGTCCTGGGTGAAGAAGAGGGTCGCACGATTGACGCGCATGGGAACACCGTCGTCGCTGGCGATGACGATATCGTGTGGCTCGTCGATCCCATTGATGGCACGGCAAACTTTACGTCCAAATTGCCATGGTGGTGCGTCTCAATCGCCGCCGCGAAGGGCGATGAGGTAATCATGGGCGTCATCTATCAGCCCTCCACTAACGCCATGTTCCGGGCGGACGACACGGGCGCATACAAGAACGGCGAACCGATTCGAGTCAATGACGAGCCGCCACATCGCACGCTGTTTGCAGCCGGTTTTCCAAGTGAGAAGATCGCCGACTACGAGGGCAGCGCAAGCGGCTTCAAGCTCCTACTCGAAGGTACGAAGTCAATGCGCAGGCTCGGTTCAACGGCGCTGCACCTAGCCGGCGTCGCCGATGGCACGTTCGGCGGAACCTTGGGGATGGGGACGCAGCCGTGGGATATCGGAGCCGGAATTGCGCTGATCCAGGCCGCTGGCGGTGTCGTCGTTGGTCTCACGGACGACCACCAACGCCGCACGACGCGCATATTCGACTGCCCTCATTACGTGGGGGCGGCCAACGCTGATACCCTCAACCTCGCACTGCGAGCCATAGATGAAGTTGGCCCGCAAGAGTTTTACACGGACTACTTTGGGAGAACAACATGACTCACGCGACGCCCACCGAGATTTACGAATCTCTCGTCGCAGCCGGCACCTCGCCCGCTCTCGTTTGGTACGACGACGAAGGCCGAGTCGAGCTGTCAGGAAAAGTGTTTGCCAACCACGTCGCGAAGATTGCCAACTTCCTCGAGCAGGACTGCGACCTCTTGCCAGGTCGGCGCATCGTGCTGGACCTTCCGTTGCACTGGAAGACGCTCGCATGGGCTCTGGGCGGACTCGTCGCCGGCGGATTTGTTGTGGTTGGCCGCAAGAAGGTGAACGACCACGAGCCGGGAACGATCATTGTGACCGCCACTCCAGACGAGGTGAGCGCCGATGACCCGGAAGACCTCGTCGTTGCTCTCAATCTCGATAGTTTCGGCTTCGCGTGGGACGGCGACTTGCCCGACGGCGTGGCCGATGGCTCTGCTGAGGTCATAGGGCAGGCGGACGTGTTGCTCGTCGAGGGCCTCGACGCTGATTCGAACGCATCATTTTGGGCGAACGTGCTGCCAGACGTTCCCGAGGTGGACCGCGCGGTGGTAGCGAACCCCACGCTCGCCCAAGCAATTGCTCTTGCGTACATCCTCTTTGAGCGCGGTAGCTCGGTGGTGTTTGTGGCCGACGGCCGCGAGGGCGAGGCAATCGTTCCGGTTGCCGAGGCGGAAATGGGCAGCGTTCTCGAGGTTTAGCCCCTGGCCCGGGGCAGGGCGGGCGCGCACTCGGGCCCGCCCTCACCCCCGGCACCCGCCTACCCAAACGCGAGACCTTCCATCCACCACCAGCACGTCTACTTCCCACACGCGAGGACTCTTAGCAAAACGCGAGGGGAACTACCCCTCGCACCTGACCACAAACCCTCGCGTCTATGACAGAACCCGCTCAGCCCTGGGCTTGAGCCTCAGCCTCTGCGCGGCGGCGGTAATAGAGCGCGATCAGGGCACCCGAAATGTTGTGCCAGACCGAGAAAATAACGCCCGGGAGGGC